>NZ_JALUFF010000061.1 GCF_027052235.1 Thermococcus sp. | reverse complement strand
CGGTTACGATATGCCCATCGAGTCTGTCGCCTACTTTTAAGGCCCTCTCAAGGTTGACAACCTTCGCTTCCCTCAGGTTCGTCCTTCTCAGGGTTTCTTCCCCAACGTCGAAGATGGCTATTCTCCCGTCAAAGCTCACAACGGTCAGGCAGGCGCCGTTTACCGCGACGCTGTCGCCGGGCCTGACTTCGAATGGAACCTCCACGTAGAGCTTTCCCGCTGAATAACGGGCTTTGCCAGTTGCCTCAACTATCCCGCTGAACATCTCCACCACCCGGGTAAGCCGTAACCAAAAAGCTCTCTCCGAGCCTCTCTATTGACTCTATCCTCAAGAGAGGGGCCTCGTTCGCTTCCTCAACCTTCAGACACTCGAAGGGTTTAATTCCCCTCCCAAAAAGCTTCGGGCCGTAGAAGAGGTAGAACTTGTCAGCGTGGCTTAAAAACTGGCAGGCTATTCTGCCACCCTCTATCAGAACGCTGTCTATGCCGAGTTCGCCGAGCTTCCTCAGGATTTCTTCCGGTTCTGTTACAGGATATGCCTCCGCTATGCCCTCGAACTTCTCCGGCCGTTCAGTGAAGAAAATAACCCTGCCGTCCTCAAATAGCTTGAACTTCCTTCCCTTCCTCACCTCGTCTGCTATCCTGCCGGAGCGGTCGAGGATCGCCTTGACCTTCGGCGGGCAGTTCTCAAGCCTGCAGTTGAGCCTCGGGTTATCAGCTAAGACGGTTCCGGAACCCACCATTATGGCCATGTGCCTTCTTCTAAGCTCCTGAACCCTTTTGCGGGCCTTCTCGCCGGTTATCCACTGAGAAGAACCGCTTTCGGTCGCTATGAAGCCGTCTAGAGTCAGGGCAAGCTTGATGGCCACAAAGGGCATCTTGGTCGTTATGTATTTTATGAAAATCTCGTTGAGCTTTCTCGCTTCATCTTCAAGGAGGCCGACTTCCACCTCTATTCCGGCCTTCCTCATCTTCTCTATCCCCTGACCCCCCACGAGAGGGTTTGGGTCTTTCATCGCAACTACAACCCGCTTGAAGCCCTCCGCAATTATTCTATCGGCGCATGGTGGTTGCTTCCCCCAGTGGGAGCAGGGTTCAAGGGTCACGTACATAGTGGCGCCTTTAACATCGTAGCCCCTGGCCTTGGCGTCCTCTATAGCGTTCACTTCGGCGTGCTTTTCCCCGAACTTCCTGTGCCAGCCAGTACCGATTATCTCGCCGTCCTTGACTATTACAGCCCCAACCATCGGATTCGGGTTCACCCAGCCCTCCCCCTTCTTCGCGAGCTCTAAAGCGAGGCGCATGTATTTCTCGTCCTCCATCCCACCACCGGAGAAAATTCGTTCCAGTAACTTTAAAGTTTAGTTCCATTTATGGAACATCGCAAGTTTTCAACATCCGTTTTTCCGGTTCACTGGAAGTCGGGTAATGAATAGCGGGTCTTTCTCCGAACCGTGTCCGCCAACTTTTAAGCAATGCCCCGGATAAAGTTTTAAGCTGGAATAGTTTTATATTCCAATCATAACAAATATAGATGGGGAGTGCATATGAACCCAGTGCGGGTTTCAACGGGAATTGCCGGGCTTGACAAGATGCTTAATGGTGGCTTAATAGGGGGCAGGGTCTATCTGGTCAAGGGGTCCCCGGGGACGGGAAAGACCACCCTGGCCATGCACTTTGCCATGGAAGGCGTTAAAAACGGGGAGGACGTCCTTTACATAACCCTTGAGGAGCCGGCCGAGAACATAAGGGAAGACTTTGGCCGGATGGGCTTCGACGTAAGAAATCCGAGCTTTGTTCTCCTTGACGCCACTCCAACGGTTGAAAAATACGTTCTTGTAGAGGACTTCTTCGAAACATACGCAAAAAGCCTTGAAAAGCTGACGTCGGCAATCGTTGAGCGATTTAGGGAAATCAGGTATTCCCGCATTATCGTTGATCCGATAACAATGCTTAAGGTCGCCGCCAACACCGAGATGGACTACAGGAAGTCTTTCCTAACCTTTGTAAAGAGTATGATGAAGCTCAAGGCGACCGTTTTAATAACATCCGAACTGGAGAAGACGGATATAGAGGAATACCTCGTTAACGGGGTCATAGAACTAAAAAGAATGGAAGTCAACGGCAGGCTCATGAGAACTGTGAGGATAACAAAGTTCAGGGGAAGCGGCTTCGACCCCTTCGTGAGGACGTTTGAAATAACCGATAGGGGAATGGTCATAAACACCGACGAAGAAGTGGGTGGACTGGAGTGATTCCCGAGGAGGTTCTCTCGGTTCTTGAGGATATGAGGAGCGAGCGCATAAGGGGAGCCACGCACCTCGCCAAGAGGGGGGCTGAGGCTTACCTCCTTCTGGCCGGGAACCTGAGGGGTGAAGAGCTCAGAAAAGCGTTGAGGGAGATGAGGAATCTTCTTCCCGCTGTAAACCCATCTATGGCATCACTCTACAACCTGTCCAGATTCATTCCCCTGACTGATGATCCAAAGGTTGTTAGGGAACGCGTGGAGGAGTTCCTATCACTTCTGGAGACTTCCATCATCGAAATAGGCAACATTGGCAGTGAGCTCGTAGACGATGGTGATACCGTAATAACCCACTCCTTCTCCTCGGCCGTTCTCTCAATACTCAGGCGTGCGATGGAAAAGGGCAGGCAATTCAGGGTCGTGCTCACCGAGAGTGCCCCAGACTACGAGGGAATAGCCCTCGCTAGGGAGCTTGAAAAGCTCGGAGTCGGCTTTGAGGTGATAACTGACGCCCAGCTGGGGCTCTTTGCCCGGAAGGCAACCCTTGCCTTAGTAGGGGCGGATACAGTCACGAGGGACGGGGCGGTGGTCAACAAGGCCGGAACCTATCCGCTCGCTCTCGCCTGCCACGACGCCGGCGTTCCCTTCTACGTCGCAGCCGAGAGCTTCAAGTTCCACCCGGAAAAGAGCTCCGACGGGATGGAGCTTCTCGAAAGGCCGTACTCCCGGCAGGGCTACAGGGTGAGGAACATTCTCTTCGACGTTACCCCCTGGAAGTTCATCAGGGGCATAATAACGGAGCTCGGAATAATAGTTCCCCCAAAAGAGCTGTAAATAAGGGAGAAGAAATCAGCTCTGGCCGACCAGCCAGAGCAGGGCTCCCTTGATGAAGGGCCAGTTGCTCTTTATGTACTTGCTGTAGTAGACGTCACTGAAGGTCCTGCTTGAACCGTATGCCACTATCCTGCCCTTTCCGAAGGTTACTGCCGCTGCAACGATTGGCTCACTTCCCTTCTCGTAAACGATGTTTCCGTCGGCATCAACAGCGTAGGAGCTATCAAAGCCCCTGATGACCCAAACAGCGCTTCCACCTATCATCAGGGTGTCGCCGTTGTAGTACATCTTCCAGTCTTCGGGTATGAACTTGGTTATCGGAGAGTCCCTGTTATAGATGCCAACGAACGGATAGTACGGCCTTCCGCTGTTCTCCTCCTCATCCATGAGCTCCGTCTTTTCAAACTGTATTCCTGTACCCTGGAGGAGCTCGTTTAGGCTCTCGATGTTCACGTACTTGTACCAGTCACCAGACACTATAAGTCCACCACCATTCTGCACGAACTCCCTTATGGCTTCTATCTCATCGCTCGTTAAGGGCTTCTTTGGATTGGTAAGGATGAGGACATCGTACTTCTTGAGCTTCTCGTATGTGAGCGGCTCAAGGTTCACGTAAACCTCCCAGCCAAGCTCGTTTTCAATACCGTTGAGGAGGCCCTGGTAGCCGTATTTGTTAATGTAGTACTGGTCGTGGGATAGGTCTATGAGAACCTTCGGTATGACTATCGTAACGTTCGAGCTCGTTACATTGGTCTGGTTTCCGGTGGGGGCAGTGCAACTCGGCAGAACCTGCTCAAGGGTTCTCTGGAGGATTGGAAGCACTTTCTTTATCCTCTTTTCAACGTCCCTTTCGAGGAAGAGGGCCTTCCTTATGTGGAGCGTTATCGGATACGAGTACTGGACGCGCTGGTAGAGGGGGTTCTCCTTTACCTTGAGGTACCGCTGATACTCCCTCTGCATTTTGGTGTACTCCTCGTTTATCGTCTTTACCTCATCTTTGATGTCACCGAGATCAACACCGCACTTCTGGAGCTGGTCAACCGTACCGGTGAAGTTCTCGTAGAGGGCCTGAACGTTGGGATACTCCCTCTCGAAGAAGTTTGCATATAGCCTTGAAAGGCTGGCAAAAAGTATGTAGGGGTTGTACTCCACGTTGATTACGGTCTCTGCCGTATCGGAGAAGCCATCTCCACGTATCTCTGCCTTTATCGTGTGCGTGCCCGCTTTGGTCGTGAACCAAGTGTATGTCTCGGTCACCTCACCCCCGCCGGGAACCGTTATCGTCTTGTTCTCGACGGTCTTGTTGTCTATTGTAAGGGTGTAGGTGAGCTGGACGTCGTTCTCACCGCCGTTGGTTATGGTGGAGCTTATCTTCATCGGGCTGCTGGTGTAGTATGGCTTGCTGACGGTGAGACTGGATATCGCAACGGGAATCCGGTAGGTTATTTCAAGATGTGGCCTGTCGTAGGAGTTCTCCCGGGAGTAAATCCAAGCGTAGTTGCTGATGCTCTCATCAACGAGCTTGAGAACAAAGCTGAAGGTCTTCTCGGCCGGGAACTTGCCCTTTATGTAATCGGTGACGTCAAAGCATACCCATCCCTTCTTGAGTGTTGTGTTGTAGAGGAGCTCTCCGGGCACCGGAGCCGGTTTGGTATAGTTTTCGTTCCAGTCGTTGGTTATGTTGTATATTCCAACGTTCATCAGTGGTGAGCGGTACTTGATATAAGCAACGTAAACGCAAACTTGGGCACTCTGGATATCGGCGATAGAGGGAATCTCGGAGAGGTCAAAGCGGAAGTATGAGCGTTCCTTTGCATAATAACTTGTATTGCCAACGGCCACTTCGTATTTTCCCTTGTACTCATGGTAGCTGTACCACTTGTAGTACTTGCCGTACTTGTAGGAACTGTACGCGTCGGCAGAGGCGACTATCTGGACAGTTTTTGAGGGCACTGCAGCGGCTGCTGGTTTAAGCGCCGAGAAAGGTACGGCCCCTACAACAAGAAGAATTACAATGAGAATGGCCATCCGCCTCATGGTATCACCCAGTTAAGTAGGGCTTTTACTTAAAAAAGCTTTCCGGAAGCCTAATAAAGTTAAGAGAGTTAACACTGGGGGTGATTACAATGTCCATTACAACAAAAACCGGAGACAAGGGTTTGACGGGCCTCTTCACCGGCGACCGCGTCGCGAAGTATTCGCCGATAATGGAGGCCAACGGAACGATAGACGAGCTTGACAGCTTCCTCGGGGAGGCGAAGCACTACGTTCCGGAGGAGATGGCTGATATACTGGAGAAGATACAGGTCCAGCTCTACGGCATCATGGGCGAGCTTGCCAGCAAGGGGAAGTACGTCAAGGTCGGCGAGGAGGAAGTCAGGTGGATGGAGGAGCTGATAGCGAAGTACGAGGAAGAGTTCCAGATGAAGGCCTTCATTCTTCCCGGTTCAACGATAGCGAGCGCAAAGCTGGACATCTGCAGGACTATAGCCAGAAGGGCCGAGAGGAAGGTTGCCAAGCTCGTCCTCGACTACGGCTTTGGAAAAAACGCCCTCGTCTACCTCAACAGGCTCAGCGACCTGCTCTTCATAATGGCGCGCGTTATCGAGAAGAGGGAGGGGAAGGTCAAGGAGGTCAGGTGACCCCCGGCTTGTTTTCTCCACTTTCTCCTCTGCCGCTCCCATCTTCTCCCGCGAGGATTTCCCGGTGCTTCATCCAGTAGTAGAGCACCACCGCGCCCATACCAACCCAGAGACCTAGAGAGACCATCCACGCGGAAAACCTGTCGAGGAGCGGACCGACCGCGAGGAGGCCGAGAGGACCGGCGGAATGCATGAGAACGGCCATTGCAGAGAAAACCCTTCCGCGAACCTCGCTCGGCACGGCGCGCTGTATTTTCGAGTTTATCGGCACGTTGAGGAAGGCCTCAACCGCCCCCCAGAGGACGTTAACGCCCGCCAAGAGGAGGAAGGCAGAGGCCGTGGAGAGGCCGGCAAACGGACTTATGAGCCACGTGAAGACCAGTATCATGACGCCGTCGAAGAGGAGGGCGTGGAAGATGTATTTCCCGGCCTTTTTGCCGAACTTCGCCGCTATCAGCGCGTTTCCAATCAAAGCTCCGACCATAAAGGCGCTCTGCTGGAGGCCGAACTGGTAGCTTGAGAACTTCAGGATTTCCCTCATCGCGTAGGGCATTAGAACAGCTCCAAATGGCTGTGCAAAGGCTATCATGAATATCGCAAAGCCCATGAGAGTCCAGAGGTAGCGGTTGGAGCGGATGAAGGCTACCCCCTCCCTTATGTCGGAAACAACCTGGCCGAGACCCTCAAGTTCCTTGGCCTTCCACTCGTATTTGATGAGGATTTCAAAGAGACCGGAACCGAAGAAGCTGACCGCGTTGACGAGGAGGGCTAAGGCAATGCCGCCGATTGCATAGATGAAACCTCCCAATGCCGGGCCAACAAGTCTGGCGAAGATGTTGAAGGAACTCGTTATGGAGTTGGCCCTCTCAAGCTCGTCCGGCTCAACCAGATCCGGAAACATCGCGCCCGTTGATGCTCCAAAGAACGCCCCCATCGTGGCCATAACTACCTGGACGACGAGGAGCTGGTAAATCCCAATGAAGTTAAAGGCCAAAATGCCGAAGAGCAGAATCCCTCGCGCGAGGTCGAAGCCGACCATTAGGTGCTTCCTGTTGTAGCGGTCGCCTATTACGCCCGCAAAGGGCATGACGAGTAAAGCGGGTATCATCTCCGCTAAGATGAAGGTCGTCATCATGCTTCCACTGTGCGTCTTATCCAGAACGTAAAGGGGCAACGCTACGTCCTGAACCGCCCAGCCGAGCTGGGAGACGAACCTTCCGAAAGCGAAGAGCCAGAAGTTTCTGTTGAGGCTCATGTTCTCTCCCCGTTGTGTTTATGTGGTTGGCTAATGTAAAACGAGAAAGCTCAGACCAGTTCTATCATCACGTCCCCGTTTACCGTGCTCACCTTGACCTCGTAGTCGCCGATTCCAATTACAGGGTTCTCCGGGTCTATTCCATTAAACTCGATGTCTCCATGCACGCTTTTGGTTACTATTTTCGCGTCGCAGAGATCGGTGAGGTGAAGGATTACATCACCGTTGACGCTGCTCAGCTCAACGTCACCATCAAGATCATCCAGCGTTATATCAAGGTTTCCGTTCACGGTTGAGGCCTTGAGAAAACTAGCGACCCTCAGGTGAGCCCTTATCCCACCGTTTACCGTGGAGAGCTTTTCAGCTTCGCAGTTCTCAAGGTGAATATCCCCGTTAACCGTCGTTGCTCCAGCAAAGCGCACTCCCCTGGCTTTAAGTTCACCGTTCACGTTCCTGGCGTTTATAATTACGTCTCTGGGCACCTTCAGGTTTATCTCGGCCCATCCGCTTTTCCCGAGAAAATTGAGAAACCTCTTCTTCGGCTCCTCTTTTATGATGAGCCTGCTCCCCCTCTGCTTGACCTTAACGTCCACATCACCATACTTTGTGTAATCGACTTCCACGTGGCTTTGCTCCCAGCCCTCAATGTTCAGCCTTCCGTTCACGGCCTTTATCTCGACTTCCTTCACGTTTTCAAAGATCATCCTCATCACCCGAGATAGGCCATCAGCTCGTCTATCAGCTCCTTGACGCGCGCGTTGAGCTTTGCCCTGTTCACGCTAAAGCCTTCGATCAGCTCGGCGCTCTGCTCCTCAATTATCTCCTTAGCTTTCCTTATGACCAGCTGGCAGGCTTCTCCGCTCTCTATCGTGTAGTCCCTTCCGCCGGCCCTTATCCTGACCTTTCCCTCCGAGGCGGAAATTACCGTGTCGTCTATCCTGAGCTTCGCCCTCTTTTTGCCGACGGTTATCGAGAGCTCACCGGATTTCAGGGAGACGTAGTCCCTTGAAAGCCTCAGCGTATCTTCTCCACTCCTGTAGGTGACTGAACTACCGACCACCTCAATGCTGTACTCCTCCGTCTCTATGGCCAGTCTGTCGCCGGTTTTGGTGAGCTGGAAGCCGTTTCCCAGTTCTCTGATCGTCACCATCTCCTCAGGAGCTACCGGTTTGCCCTCGTGGACGTGGATCGGGCCGACCTTCACCCTCTCGCCGTGGGGCGTCTCGATGACCTCAATAAAGGGCAACTTGACGTACTGGAAGCCGTCCCCCTCGTAGACCTTAATGATGCCCAGATCAACGACTTTGGCGCGTTCCCTGTTCCTGTAGAGTCTGTCGGGGTCGAGCATGGTCTGAACCCTCTCGACGAAGGCAGGATCGGCCTTCTCCTTCGCACCGCCGAGCTTCCTCGAAGTCCACACCACGACCGGCGAGCTTAGGAGCTTCCTGACCCTGCCGAGTGGTGTCTCGGCCTCGACCTCAAGCTCCCCATCAATCACCCAGCCGACGATCTTCCTTCCAACTTTAACGGGATAGGCCTTCCCGCTTCCGCTTAGCTTAACACCTCCAAAGTCCGCTCCGCTGAAGGAGTAGGCCTTCTTCTCGACCGTGAACCATCTCTTCGAGCCCAACCTTCCGAAGGGGCCACTTCCGATGAGCAGACCGGCTATGGCCAGGACTACCGAGTAGGCGAAGGCCGTGCCAGCGGTAAGGAAAGCTTTCTCACCGCTCAGACTCTCAGGTAATCCTATCCACCTGCCCACGAAGAGCAGGACCGAGACCCAGAAGAAGGCCTTGGCAAGGGCGAAGATGACTCCAGAGACGGTAACCCCAACCCACTTCCCGACGCTCAGCAGTTCGTAGGCGAAGATGAGGCCTATCGCTGACCAGACTATGTACTCCGTATAGGACTCAAGCCTGAGGGGGCCCTTAAAGATCCAGAGGATTATGAGGACTGCAACTATCTTCTTAAGGGCATCGGCCAGCTTAAACCTGAGCCCTTCCTCTTCAGGAAAGCCATAAACCCACCAGTTGCTCATTCTTCCACCTCCTCAAGGGCGGTGATTATCTCAAGCAAACGCAGAAACAAACGTCCGTTTGGAGAGATCTCGTATCTTTCACCCTTCCTCACCATCCCAGTCTTCGTGAGGAGCTTGAGGTGGTGAGAAACCGTTGGGCTCTCAACGCCCAAAGCCTCCTTTATCTCCTTGAACCCCATCGGCCTCTCGGAGAGCATCTTGAGTATCCTAATCCTGTCGGGATTCGCCAAAGCCTTGAGGGTCTTTGCCGCTTTCTCCTCGTCGAGTTCGGGAAGTTTGCCCCCCTCAAGCTTCCTCCGCAGGCGGGCCTTTATGGAGAGCATGACCTCGTCAACCGGGTCTATATTTTCTTCAAGGAGTTCCAGCCTCTTCTTCAGCTCCTCAAGCTGGGCCCTCAGGTCGTCCATGCTACCACCGGGTACAGATTTTTGTAGTACAATTTTCTGTACTTAACTGGCGCTAAAGGTATATAAAAGTTTATCGGTTGCCACTCCGGGAAGAGGCCTTGAGTGAATCGGAAGGTTTATTATTCGCCTCGGCTTAT
>NZ_JALUFF010000060.1 GCF_027052235.1 Thermococcus sp. | reverse complement strand
CGTCGGTTCGTCGGCGAAAAGGTATTTTGGCTTGTTCGCCAGTGCCCTCGCTATAGCTATCCTCTGCATCTCGCCACCGCTCATGTGCTCGGGCAGTTTATTGGCTAAGTGCTCCGCGTTGACGAGCTTCAAAAGCTCCCTCGCCCTCTCCTCGGGGTTCTCAACCTTCTTTGAGTACTTCATCGGAAGCAGAACGTTCTCAATACCGGTAAGGTAGGGCACGAGGTAAAAGAACTGAAAAACGATTCCAAAGTTTTCGAGGCGGTAACGCCTCAGCTCCTTCTCCTTCAGCGAATGAATCCTGATGCCGTCCACAATGACCTCGCCCGAGGTCGGCCTGTCAACTCCGCTCAGGATGTTGAGGAGCGTCGTCTTACCGCTTCCCGAGGCGCCGGCAATAACGTAGAACCTCCCGTCCTCGAAGGTCAGGTTTATCCCCTTAAGGGCCATCACGTTGCCGAACTCGTAGTGCCGGGTGAGGTTGCGGACCTCGATCATACGTTATCACCTTACAAGCTGGAGTTAGATGAACCGGATTTTAAAAGGTTTGTTTCAGAGTCCGTTTAATGAACAGAAGAAGGAATGCTGAGAGCAGGGAAACGCCCACCCTTAACAGTCCGGCGATTTTAAAGGCCTCAGGCCCGTAAGCGATTCCGAAGGCCCACCAAGGGTCCCACTCAGCTATGAAAAGGTAGGCCAGAATAATCCCTGCGACGTTTCTCGTCTTCCTGTAAACGACTGGGTACAGGAGGACGAACAGGATGAGGTCGCCGAGTGGGGGCATCTTCCCCGCGTTGAAGAAGTAGCTGTCGTAAACGAAGAGAAAGAGCGGCGGAACAATCAGCCAGAGCCTTCCGCACGGAGCTAAAACCTCAATTGGGAAGGCAACGAAAACGGAGAAGGTGTAAATGGCGAAGAGCAGGTAGGAGAGGAATATCAAGGCAACGGATGTTTGAACATGAAAGCCGTGAAAGTTCCCCGCTTGAAGCTGGAGGAGCGGACTCGGAAGAGAGAGGGCCGAGGCAACTAAGAAACTCCTCCAGATTCCATCCCCTCTGAAGCCGAATTCAGCCCTTATTCCCAGGGATTTTGATATGAGAAGGACGAATCCGATGGTCAGGATGAGGAGAACGCCGGTGCGGATGAAGAACTCAACCGTGTAGCTATCAACGAAAAGCACCTTGAGGCCATAGAGTGTGAAATAGCCGAAGAGGAAAATCAGGAACACCAGGAGAAGCCTGCCTGGGCAGGAGTCGGCCTTCGGCAAAAACCTGCCCCTCGTCTCCATGAACTCCTCGTATTCTTTGCCCCAGTATTCTAAGAGTTCCCTCTCCTCCATTTCGGCGAGCCTCTCCCAGAGGGGAACCATGAGGAGCGAGGCAATTATTCCGGGAACGCTGGCAAAGAAGAGGGCAATCCCAAAGCCGAGGAACATGAAGGCCGAATAGAAGGAGTGCCTAACGAAGCGGTAGGGGCCGTCCTTGAGGAGCTTTCCGAAGTCCTCAGGTCTGTCGTGCTTTTTGGGAAAGAGTGAGTGGACGTAGATAGCTATCCCGCCGGAGATGAGCATGATGGCCAAACCGGTAAAGCGCATAAACTCTCCGGTCGTCCCCGTTATGGCAGGATAATGGACTAACGCGGAGATAACCGGAATCGTCGAGAAGACCAAGAAGACAAACCTCCTGAAGCGCCAGGAGCCCTCCATAGGGAAAAGTCCCCTTCAGAATATTTAAGGCTTAGCCCAAAGCCTTTTAAGAGAGACCAAAAAGCGCCAATCATGAGGCTTTTACTGACGACCTCTCAGGGAATCGAAGACCTGGCCGGTGCTGAAGTTCGTTCATTGCTGGACAGAATTGGAGTTCCGTTTCGAGTGGAGGAGAAACCGCTGGGAGTTGAGGGCAGGGTTTCAGTTGAGGTCGGCGAGGCCTTCTATATTGATGAGAAGGGCAGGAAGAGAGAACTAAGCGTTGCAACTTATCTAAACGAAAAATCAAGGCTCCTCCACCGGGTCATAGTCGAGATAGCGAGTGAACGCTTTGAGGGCATTGGTGAGCACGAGCCTGAAAGGGCCCTGAGGAGAATCGAGGATTTTGTGGCTTCCCTTCCAGTGGAGCGCTTCGTGAAGGTGAGCGAAAGCTTCGCCGTCAGGAGCTTTAGGAAGGGGGAGCACAAAATAACGAGCGTTGATATAGCGAAAACCGTTGGAAAGGCGATATTCGAGCGTTTGGAGCGCTTTGGAAAGCCTAAGGTAAACCTCGACCACCCCTCTGTAATCTTCCGCGCGGAACTTGTTGGTGAGACCTTTTTCCTCGGGATTGACACGACCGGTGATTCATCCCTGCACAAGAGGCCGTGGCGTGTCTACGATCACCCGGCCCATCTGAAGGCGAGCATAGCGAACGCGCTCATAGAACTGGCGGAACCCGATGGGGGTTCCTTCATTGACCCCTTCTGCGGAAGCGGGACGATTCCAATCGAGCTTGCCCTCAGGGGCTATTCTGGAAGGATAAACTGCCTTGAGAAGTACCGCAAGCACCTTCGCGGAGCGGAGATGAACGCCGTCTCAGCTGGCGTTTATGACAAAATCGAGTTCATCCTCGGCGACGCGACGAGGCTGAGCGAGTACGTTGAGAGCGTCGACTTTGCGGTGAGTAATTTGCCCTACGGCCTCAAAATAGGGAGGAAGAGCATGATACCGAAGCTTTACATGGACTTCTTTGGTGAACTTGCCAAAGTTCTTGAGAAACGCGGTGTCTTCATCACGACGGAGAAAAGGGCGATAGAGAAAGCTATGGAAGAGAACGGCTTCAAAATCGTTCATCACCGCTTAATCGGCCACGGCGGGCTGAGGGTTCACGCTTACGTGATAGAATAAGGCGCTAAGGCATCAACGCACCAAAGTCGCTTAAATCCCACGCGAAAAAGCCCTTCTCCCTGAGCCCTTCTTTACTTTCGACTTTCCTCGCCACTATTCCATAGCTCTTCTCCCAACCTTCCAGCCCAACGAGTCCCGCTTTTCTCTCCAGCTCCCTTAGGATTCCCCTCGCTTCCCTCACACTCAGGTCTTTCCACTTGACCTCCACGAGCAAAGCCCTTCTCTCCCGCTCGTTTAAAGCAACGATGTCAATCTCCTCGTTCTTATGCCACCACCTTCCGAGCTTCGTGAAGCGGAAGGGCAGTCTTCGAGCTTTGTTGAGTTTAGCCAAAAACTGCCTCGCGACATCTTCGAATACCCCGCCGAGATAGGCGTTGTACTCCTCAAGGAACTCCCCCCAGAAGTCGAGGCTTTCAAGCTCCACCTCGTCCCTGTACCTCTCCACGAAGCGGAAGTAAAAGCGGATGTAGTTGTCGGCTATCTTATAGCGGGTGTTCTTAGTCTTCGGAGGGGCCGTTACTGGCCTTTCCCTCCTCAAAAAGCCCAGCCTCTCAAGGACTTCGACGTACTTGAAGAGGTTCGAGCGGGGTATCCCTGTGAAGGTGCTTATCTCGTTGAAGCGCGTCTTTCCCTCTGCAACGGCTTTAAGAATTAGCTTGTAAACCCTCGGTTCCCTCAACTCGCTCGAAAGGAGGAAATCCCCCTCAGCGTAGAGGAAGCCCTGTTTGCTGAACGCGAGCCTTTTCACGTCCTCGAAGCTGTTGAAAAGTATAAGATAGGCCGGAATCCCTCCGGCTACTCCGTATATCCTCACGGCTTCTTCTACATTGACTCCCAGGAGCTTCCATGAGTTGAAGAAATCGAGGGGTTCGAGCCTTATCTGGCCGTCCCTCCTGCCGTAGAGCGGGCTCTTCTGGCTCAGGACGTGCTCCTCCATCATGCCAACGCTCGAACCGACGAGGATAAGGTGGAGCCTGGAAGTCCTCACAACCTCGTCGACTACGTACTGGAACTCGCTGAGAACCCTCTTGTCAGACTGAATGAGGTACGGAAACTCGTCAATCACCACTACGACCTTCCCTTTCTCGCTCAGGTACCTGAAAGCGTCCGCAAAGCTTCGAAAAGAGTCCTGAGTAAGGTAAGGGCTTGGAAACTTCTTGAGCACTTCGTCGGAGAAGCCCCTAAGATTGTCGAGATATGTGCTGTTTCTGGCGAGGTAGTATATTGCGGGCTTGTCCTTAATGAACTCCTTCACAAGACGGGTCTTCCCAACCCTTCTCCTGCCGTATATCGGGAGGAAGGAATTTTCCCTCTTCCAGAGTTCCTCCATGAAGGAGAGCTCGCTTTCCCGATCAACGAAAGTTATTGGCATGGTATAATACTCGACTTATAACTATTTAAGGCTTTCCTCTCCTTATGCTCCGGATTCAAAAAACTTTTTTAAGTTGTATTTCATGTATTTTTCGGTGATATCATGAGGAAGCCCGCGGTGGTCGTTCTCGTGGTGGGGTTGGTGGCTCTAATAGGGCTCGGCGTGAAGTATTTCATAAACCACTACGGGAACATAAACTACGAGTGGAAGACCAACCTTGAGGACTACAGGGAATACAACCTCCTCGGGAACTCGACGCTCAGCGGTTACATAAAGGCTAACAGAAACGTTAGCGTCTACGTACTCACAAAAGAGGACTTTAGGAGACTTAAGGAAGGAAAACCTTTTGGGTATTACCTGGCATGGGAGCACGTCAGGGAAGTCAAACTTGACAACGTGAGGATTCCGGAGGGAGACTACCTTCTCGTCGTCAAAAACGATGAAAAAGGAATGCAGTGGATTTCTGTAAAGCTCATGGACAGGAAGTGAAATCAGCAGAGTATCGAACCCTCCGCTAGAACCTCGAATTCCACTTTTCCAATACCCTCTATCCACGCCTCGACTTTGTCTCCGTGCCTCAGCGGACCGACTCCCGCCGGTGTGCCCGTCGCTATTATATCGCCCGGCTCTAGAGTCATGATTGAGCTTATGTATTCTATTATCTCCGGAACCGTGAAGACCATCTCGCTCGTCCTTCCGAGCTGTTTTACCTCGTTGTTCACCTTAAGGCCGATTTCGAGGTCAGCAATGTTTAACCCGCGCCTGTCAACGATTCTCGGCCCAACCGGTGCGAATGTGTCGAAGCCCTTGGAGAGACTCCAAGGAAGGCCCCTTTCCCTCGCCTCGGCCTGAAGATCGCGGGCTGTTATGTCAAGGAGTATAGTATAGCCCAAAATGTAGTCCATCGCCTTTTCCGCTGGAACCCGCTTCGCACGCTTCCCGATTATAACAGCAAGCTCGACCTCGTGGTCAACGCGCTTGCTCATCCTCGGTAGGATTATTGGTTCTCCCGGGCCTATCAAAGAGCTCGGCGGTTTCAGAAAGAACACCGGCCTTTCGGGGACGTCGCTTTCCATCTCCTTAGCGTGCTCGGCGTAGTTCTTGGCCAGAGCGATTATCTTGCTCGGCCTCAGCTCGTAAAAACCATCTCTGAAGGGAAGGCGAACCATTCCATCACCCGTAGGATTTGGGAATGCAGGTTAATAAACCACACGAAACCGTGATAAGAGAGAACGCTCTATTTTCCTCGGTGGGGGCCTTGAAGGTAGTAGCCGTTGAGGAAAAGGGCGCGGTGGTTGCCCTGATAATGGTGCTGGTGTTTTCAGCACTGTTCATCCTGCCGGTTCTGTACCTGACATCGACGGTGCCCGGAGCGGGGATGATAGCCCTCCTGTTCATCGCGATAACTTCAATCTTCCTGATTGGGGGTGTTTATGTGGCTCTGACGAGGATAAGGGCCAGCGGGAGGGTAAGAGACTTCACGGAGAAGGCAATAGTTTCCGGGAACTCGGTATCGTTTCCCATGCCCCTTGAGTACGAGGCTGGAAGGCTGAACCTTGCTGGCTACTGGACGGGAAGCGGGAGGAACAGGCACTACCAAGTTGACAGGAACTTTATGGCCGAGAGGAGCGGGACTTCCCAGAGCATAGAGTTTCCGGAGAGGGAGTTCAATGTGGCCATAGATGCCGATGGCTCGGGCATCGTTACGGCACCGGCGGTGAGGATACTGAGCGACCCCTACAAAGACGTCCTCCTGATGTTCCTCACCGACTCGGGAAGGGTCACTGGAGAAGGGACGATACAGCTATCGCACAACGGCGATTCCGCTGAGATAACCTTCAGGGGAGAGGGTAAATCTATAGTCGGAAGGGTTCAGGCGTACCTCTCCAGAGCCAGAAAGGTCAGGGTGGAAATCTCGGCACCCGGGGCCGGGAGAAATGTTGTCGGCCAGGGCCTCAACTTCGAGTTCATGGAGAGAATGCTTCCCGAGGAGAAGACCCTAATCGTGACGGGCTACAAGACGGCCAGCCCGAGGTCGCTCATGAGGCACCTTGAGGGAACGGTTATGGGGCACGGCGATTTCATCCTAAGGGCAGTCCTCGACATTCCGCTGAGACCCGACGTAAGGGAGGAGAGGACGTTCAGAGTGGAGCTCAGCGGGAAAGAGGAGGAAGAAGAGAGCAGAGAGGGGTGGGGGTTTTAATTTTTAGCCCTCTTCACTTGTTAATTAACCCTTCTCAACCACGGAACCCCGAATAGAAGAGAAAAGGACTAATTAACGAAAACCGATACCCCGTTAACCGTGGTCTGAACCTTGGGGTTCAGGATGAAGTCGCCGGGGTCAACGACTATCTCCAATGGTCTCTTATCCAGGACGAAGTCCACATCACCGAGCCCTTTCCTGACCCACACCGTCTTCTTTACAATGGCCGTTCCGTTGGAGTCGTAGACCGCGATCTCTACGGGCATCGTGAAGCCAGAGGAGTCAACGAGCCTGAAGGTCAGTCTGTAGGCGGAGCCGTTTTCGAGCTTCAAATCCTTAACGTTGTAGCTGGGAACGAGGTTCGTTTTGAACCACTCCTCAAAGAACCAGTCCAACCTCTGGCCACTCACGTTCTCAAAAATTCTCTGCAATGTTCCGGTGTCCAAGCTGTTAACCCCGGCCCTGCGGCTGTACTTCTTGAATATCACCCGGTAAGCCTTGGCCATGCTCTCGTTCCCGATAATCGCTGAGAGGGAGCGGAGGACAAAGAATCCCCTTCCAAAGACTATGTTTCCGGACTCGTTACCTGATATAGCCTGAGCCAGCGTCAGGTTGGACGTATAGCCGAGGGCGTAGGAATCCATGAATTTAACGAATTCCCTGGCATACTGCGGATTAGTTTCCCTCATGCTGACGAAGATTGGCCACATGCCCATGAAGTTCACGAGTGATGGAGAGAGCAGACCGTTCGACCACAGGAGCCAGTCCTCGTACAGAACGTAGAACACTGAACCGTAATCCAGGTAACGCTTGAGGTAAACGGCGTTCTTGGTGAGTGAAGCATAGGAATTGGCTAGGTAAGGGTGCTGTACATACCACACTCTCCCCTTTGCATCGTAGCCGGTGTATTCCGCGAAGGTATTGAGTCCAATCCGGGTAACGTTGACGAGTTTCTCGTATGTGTCTCCCGAGTACCAGTTCCCGAGGAAGACCATCGTAATGTTAAAGCTCCCGACGGAAACGTTCTTGACAACCAAATTGGGGTAGATGTAGGCATATCTAAGATTGCCCAGCTCATTAAAGTTTCTCAAGGTTCCACTGCCCGAGAAGATGCCGTATGCTGGAATAACGAGATTTTCACCGGGAATGGTGTAGTGGATGTTAAGACTGAGGTTATGCACCACCGGGACGGCGCCAAGAATCACCGGGACGGCGAGGGCCCACTCTGGATTATACATAGAGGTGTATTTTCCGTAATCGAACCTTGAAATCAGGGTCAGATTGAAAATCGACTCGTTTACCGGAATCCTGTAGAGAACGAGCCAGCCGGAGTGTGGATAGCCGAAGTGGCCCCTGTAAACCTTAGGATAGGCGTAGACCTCGACGGGGGGTGAGGCAAGGTCAACGACCTTTCCGTTCACGATGACGGTGATGTTTATAACCGAGGGCTTTTCGTTGGGCACCTCCTCCAGAACCTCGATGGCCTTTGCCCTGTCGTTCCTCATCACGCCCGTGAAGTTCACGGTAACGATGCCCCTTGAGTAGGTGAGGTAGAGGTTCCCGGTATACACCCCCATTTCCTTCCAGTGGAAGTCTATGCTCCTAACTGTAGCCCCCTTGATTACCTTCGCGTTCCCGTATTCCCATGGAGGCACTGAGTGTGACGTTGCTGAAGTCTGGATCTGGGAGGTCCCCGAGGACGTACCCGTTGACGTTGTAGATGTTTTCCCTCCAATACAGCCAGAAACTAAAACAAGGAGTATTATAACCACAGCCAGAATGGGTCTGGAACCCACATTTACCACCAAGTAAAAGTGGGAAGAGGACATAAAAAGGTTACTCTTTCAAGGCCTCAGGGATGGCTTTATCCCACTGCTCTCTAGCCAGCTCTCCGGTATACTTGAACTTCTCGACTTTCTTTTCCGCTTCCTTTCTCTTCTTCTGGTGCTCCTTGAGGAAGTCCTGAACCTTCTTGATGAGGTAGCGCTTGCACTCGCCACAGGTCAGCTCGCCGGCTTTGCAGGCTCTATAGCGCTCCATGAGCTTCTCGTCATCGGGCTCGAAGAATATCTCAAGCCACTTGAAGACGACGCACCTGTCGGGGTTTCCGCCCTTTTCGTGTTGCTCCTTAAGCGTTGGCTGGCCACCGGTCAAGGCGAATCTCCATATCTTCCTTCCGGCTTCCTCCGGGTCGTCGGTTAGGTAAACGGCCGTTTCCGGTTTGCTCGCACTCATTTTGCCCTCAAGGCCCGTGAGCGGCGGGACGAACTTCGAGTGAAGGGCAGCGGTTTTGTAGTAGCCGAGGCTCTCTGCAAAGTCCCTCTGTAAGCGCCAGTAGGGGTCTTGGTCAATTGCCGCTGGAATTAAACAGCGCCTCTTCTCGAAGAAGGTAGGCGCCGCCTGTATCGCCGGGTAGAAAATCATCCCAATCTTGCTCTGCTCTGTAAAGCCGAAAACGGCCCTCGCCATCGAGAAGTTTATCTTCTTCGCTATCGGCAGGGCCATCTCGTATATCTTCGTGAACTCGCTGTTCTGGAAGATGAAGGTCTTATCTGGGTCGAAGCCCACAGCTATTATATCAAGGATGTTCTGATACGCCCAGTACTTTGTATCCTCAAAGCTCAGCTTCTCCTTGAAGAGGAACTTCTCGTCGTCGGTTATCTGGATGTACAGGTTAACCCCGAACTTATCCTGGAGCCACTTGGTGGCGAAGAAGGGGATGATGTGGCCGATGTGCATCGGACCGCTCGGGCCCCTTCCCGTGTAGAGGAAGAAGCCCCTTCCGCTCTCGTAGTCGGCAAGGATTTTGTCGTAGTCCCTGTGGGAGAAGAAAAAGCGCCTCCTGAAAAATATTGGAAGTTCACTCCCAGTTAGCCTTGCCGTCCTCTCAAGGAGGTCGTCTGTGAGTGGGGTTGTCCCAAACTGCTCTATGAGCTTGTCGTAGTCGACCATGCCCTCTACGTCCCATGGCGTAACCTTAAACTCGTCCATTTGAGGCACCTCCAGTGGAAACAAAACTCCTGACTAAGGCGGTCGAGAAGAGGGGCTCAGGAGCGCCAAAAGCGACCACCCTGCATGGAGGGGAAGAAGGAAGTGGAGGATTTAAAGTTTTTGCCTTCTTCAGTTCGGGGCAAGGGATAAAAGGCCTCC
>NZ_JALUFF010000059.1 GCF_027052235.1 Thermococcus sp. | reverse complement strand
CCTCTCTTCTTTTCCGGTGCATTTTTATTCTTCTCGTCCCATACACTACAGGGTGGAAGTATGGGATTGCGGAAACTCGGTGATGAACTCTATCTTTATCCCGGAAGCCCAGGCACTGTCATAAAGGTCACCCCCGCTGGCGCGGTTCTGATAGACCCGGGACACGGCAAGGGGAGGCACAAAGACCTCAGGAGGGAAGTGCGGAAGCTCGGGATGGAGATAAGAGCCCAGCTGGCCACCCACAGCCACGCCGACCACATCGCGGTAGCCCCAAGGATAGAGGCTCCACTCTTCGCGCACAGGTTCGAGTTCTCGATAGCCGAGAGCCCCCTCAACAGAGAGCTACTCACCTTTGGCTCGAAGGCCCCGAAGGGGTTCCTCGTATTCCAGTTCCCGGAAGAAGTTAGGGTTCATGCGGTTTTCGAATGGGGCGATGAACTCTTCGGCTTCAAAACCCTGAAGCTCAACGGCCACTCGCCCGGAATGACGGGCTTCCTGGACGAGGAAAACGGGGTAATCTATGCAGGGGATTCTTTCTTCGGCGAGAGGCTTATAGGCTCGGTTGGGGTGCCCTACCTGGTAGATCCAGAGTCCTTCAAAGCTTCAATTGAAGAACTGCAGAATTATGCAGAAAAGGGTTACCTTCTCATACCATCGCATGGAAAGCCCGTTGATGGTGACGAAGCGAAGAACCTCCTCCACTTCAACCTGAAAAGGGTGGAAGAGGCAGAAAATTTGATCCTGGGGATTCTTCAGAAACCGGCATCAATTGACGAGATAGCCTTCAGGCTGATGGAGCACTACGATGTTGAGGTGACTCCCCAGAAGCTTGCCCTGAACCTCGTGCCAGTGAGGGGGTTCATAGCGGAGCTCTACAACAGGGGAGAGATAGAGGCACTCGTTGACGGAGGGCTTAAGTGGAGGATACGAAAGGATTAGGTCTGTGGTTGCCAACCCCAAAGATTACCACAATCTTTGTGATTAGCAACCCCAAAATTTTCCAAATCCTTGGGGTTTCAAACCACAGGGAACTCACTCATCATCCGGAAAACACAGATAACGGTAGGGACAGAATTTACAGGAAAAGCTCCTCCATCCCTCAGGCGGCCTGTCCCTCTCGTAGGCCCTCTTAACCCTGTAAAAGTGCCTCAGGGTCTCCTTGAAGAGCGCCTTGTCGTAGGGAACCTCAAAGGCCCTGAAGTTGGGGCCCTTGACCACCGGGAAGTTCGAAAAATCGATCCTGTTTATGACCTTCATGGGCTCCTCGTGGAGCTTTATGTAGTAGAGGTACCCGTACTCGGCCTCGGCCCATCTCATGTAGACGTTAAGCTGGGCAAGGTGGTAATCGTAGGGGGTACGCGGGAGACTCGTCTTGCCCTTTATCTCGATTGGAAAGTCACGAACCGCGTCAATCCTGCCGTGTATTTCAAAACCGAGCTTCTGTGAGCGGAGAACGAGATGTTTTTCGAGTTCAAAGCCGAAGCGCTTCTTCAAAATCTCGCCCAGAACGTTGTGGGTGTTTACCCCCTGGTTTAACCTTACCTTCACAAACTCCGGCCACCTCTCCGGATAGCCCTTAAGCCGGAAGTATATCCTCCTCGGACAGGTCAGGGCCTCGCTGGCGTAGAATTCTATCAGCTCGCTTCCATCCCCGTTGTTCCCGTTCATATTTCACCCTCCTGAATGGGGCGGCTCATCGGCCCGCGAACCTCCCCGCCCCGGCGTCAGCTAATACCGACGTCATCACGATTCAGTCTGGGCAAGGGTCGTCATCCGCGTGGAGGGTAAAGCGTGGAGCGTTTTAAAGGTTTGGGAAGAAGAGAGCTCAGAGTATGGTTCCCTTCCGCCTCTTGAGAGAGTAGCTGAGACCGTAGGCGGGCCATATGCTCGGTGGCTGGTCGTAGTGGTGGAGGTTTCTAAGAATTTTCTCGGCCGTTTTTCTGTTCTTGGCCTTAATGCGGAGAACGCCTTTGTCAAGTTCGACGACCCCATCCGAGAGCCGCAGCGTGAGCCTTGACCCGTCGACCTCTGGCCTTGCCTTCATCAAGAGCCTCCGGTAATCCCCGTAGGCCTCGTCACTCAACTTCTGCTCAAGAAGGGCGGTTTTATCGTGTTTAAACAGGCGGGAAAACCAACTATTCGGGGGTTCATCATCCATAGACTCCATCGACCTCCAGAGGAGTTCTCGCTTTAACTTCGGCCTTTCGGTTTTTAAGGCTTTCTCATCGCTTTTTGCCGAAGTGACGGGAAAGTCTTTTTAATGCCAGGAGGAGATTTAAAGCGATGGCAAGGACACAGCTTATAAAACCGCGCATCCGGGAAATTCTCTCCAATGAGCTGCCCTCGGAGTTGGTTGAGAAGCTCCCCAAGCACTGGGTCAGGATAGGGGACGTTCTCATCCTCCCGCTCAGGCCCGAGCTTGAGCCCTATAAAAAGAGGATAGCCGAGGTTTACGCCCAGGTTCTTGGCGTTAAAACGGTTCTCCGGAAGGGGAGGATAGGGGGTGAGTTTCGCGAGACGAACTACGAGGTTCTCTACGGGAGTGATACTATCACCGTTCACGTGGAAAACGGCATCAAGTACAAGCTCGACGTCGCTCGGATAATGTTCTCCCCTGCAAACGTCAAAGAGCGTGTGAGAATGGCAAAGGTTGCAAAGCCGGATGAACTTGTGGTCGACATGTTCGCGGGCATTGGACACCTCAGCCTGCCGATGGCAGTTCATGGAAAGGCGAGAGTCATTGCGATAGAGAAGAGCC
>NZ_JALUFF010000058.1 GCF_027052235.1 Thermococcus sp. | reverse complement strand
CTATGGCGAGTGAAACGCTTGTTATTCCAACGATTGTGCCGCTTGAAACCGGATTCCAGCCCGCCAGCCAGTAGATCACCGCCGTCGTCCAGGGAATCCAGATAACGTTGAAGCCGAGCTGCTTTGCGGTGTACTTAATCTCCTCGCGGAGCTGGGCTCGGGCTATTTCATAGTCTCGCCTCCAGATTCAGGACACACCTGTTTTGTTTCTCCCGTATTTATGCCTTTCAGGAACTCAAGGTTGAGAAACGGAAGCTAATATCTCAACTCGGATCTGGCTTAAGAACATCACTCAGCAGGCCCAGGGTTTGAGCGCTAAAACGCAACCAATGAAAAGCCACGTGACTGAAACTAGAGCCAGTCCTGGAAGGTTTCTCCTGTAATGCTCATCTTGGAGGTAGTACGCAAGGCCGGCGGCGAGGACGTTGGAATACAGAACGCCGAGGAAACCTCCTGAGGAGAGACTGCACATCCCAGCAGGGAGGACTAGGAGACCGAAGAGGAGATGAGTTTTAGCGTGCTCCCTGAGGGAATCCCACCTCTCAACGAAGAGGTAGCCCAGGAGAAGAGGAGAGAGCAGTACTGCCAGCGCGAGAACCCAGCTTGGTTCGATGCAGTAGAAAGCAACGCACGGAACTCCGCCTATCCTCTCGGTCTTCATGTAGAGATCAACGATTTTCCAGCTGGTTCCGAGGAAAAGCTCAACGATTAGGACAAGGAGGGAATAAACGGGAAAGGGAAGTTTTCGAAGGTCCAAACTCCCACCTCAGAACTCCGGAATCCTTATCGGTGCTTGGAGTTCCTTCTCGTTCTTCTCAAGGTTCGTCGCCAGCATTCTTATCCTCTCCACGCCGTGGATTTCCTTTATGAACTCGGCGACGCTTTTGGGAACAAGCTCCTCCCATGGTTCACCTTCTATCATGCGCCGCCTTATTTCTGTGGCGGAAAGGATGTCCTTACGGAACATAGGCTGGACTATCACCTCGTAGCCCTTCTCGCGGAATAGCTGTGCAACGAGCGAGTTGCCGGTAAAGACGACGTCAAACTTAGGAACCATGCTGACAACGTAGGTCGCCCAGATGGCGTTGAAGTTTATGTCCGGGAGCGGGATGAGGTAGTAGCGTTTTTTGGTTAATCCTGCCTCGTCCAAAGCCCTTATGAGCATCTCCATCCTCTCGCTCGTCGTGAACGGGTTTTTCAGCGTGTGGCTTGCCTGTGCGCTCCCTATTCCGATGATCACCTCATCAACCTGCGAGAAAACGAACTCGAGGGCCTTGATGTGGCCGTTGTGCACAGGCTGGAACCTTCCAACGAAGAGACCGCGTTTAACCATCGGTTTCACCTCCAAGGATATTTTCAACAACCTCGATAAACGCCTCCGCCTTCGGGATAATGGTCTCAACATCCTCAGGCTCTGGGGAGAAGCCAACGTCGTACTGGGCCTGATGCCTCAGGTTCCTCACGTAATCGAGGTATCTCACCCATTTAACCTCCAGGATCCCGGGCTTTACGTAGAACTCCCTCAGATAGGCCGAGATGCAGGCGTGACTTTTCTCCCTCCACCCATCTCTGAATAGAAGTGCCCTCGCAGCGTGGAAGAAGGCGAGGTAAGCCATTACAAGGGCACCATCGTGAATGCCCATGTTCAGGTTCTTTCTTGCGGATTCCAGGAAGGAGCGAGCCTTGGCAAGGCTGAGCCTTCCAAGTTCAGGTTGTGGTTCAATTCTCCTGAGATAGCTCCTTCTAACGCACTCTTCAAAGTCCATCAACGTCACCCCAAAACACCAGCGATGAAAGTTTGATGCTCCAGTAAAGATATGGGTTCTCTTTTTTGAGCCGGGTCAGTTTATCCCTTGTGAGAACGAGCAGGTCAACTTCCCTCCCAAGGACTTTTTCAAGCTTTTCTTTGAACTCCATGATTGTGAGAGGGTCGGCATCCTCCACAAGAATCCAAACGTCAACGTCGCTGGCCTTTCCGTTTTCACCCCTGGCAAAGCTTCCATAAACTCCCAAAGCAAGCATCCAGTCTTCCTTAAGCGGTAGCAGGGCTTCTCTCAGACTCCAGAAGTTTAGAAACCTCTTAAGTTCTTTAAGCTCGGGACCCCTGGATGGGTAGAACCTCCGCCCCCGTTTGCGGATTATGCCCAGGTTCATCAGCTCTCGGAAGTAAGTGGAGACGAGCCCTTTGCTGAGGTTTAGAGCTGAAGCAATCTCTTCCGGTCCAAACTCATCCATCTCCAGTATATATTCAAGGATTTTCTCACGCTTTTCGGTTGATGCGAGCCTATGAATCATGGGTTATCATCTCGTTCAAGATTTTTGAACCTTTCGTTCAGGATTTTTGAACGAGTCTCACCCTCACCTCATCACCAACCTTGAGACCGAGCTTTTCAGCGGCGCTCCCCTGGTTTACCGCTATCTCCAAGTAGTCGTGGCTTCCGGGCAGGGCCAGAAGCTCGCCGGGCTTTACCTGGCCATAGGTGTCAAGGTAAGGAATCCTGAGGCCGAAATCAGGGAGCTCGACCGCCCTCGGCCTTTCGTAGTCTTCGAGGTTCAGTATAACGTTCCCGAAGTCGTCAACGTAAATCACCTTCAGAAACCAGAGGTCTTTCTCTTTCTTCGGTTCCAAATCGAGCCTAACGAGGGAATCGAGGGGAATTTCACTTGCGAACTCTGCTGGAGAGACCCCTTTCTCTATCAGCGCCCCGGCCGGCCCGAAGACGTCCCTGCCATGGAAGGTCGAGCTTATCCTCCAGCCCGTGAAGCGCCTAATCCTCTCAAGGTCTATCTCCCAGGCCTTTCTAGGCTTTATGTGCTTGAGGGGGAGGGTTACTAGGCCGTTGTCTGGAACAACCAACCACTGCTCACCTTCTATGATTACAGCCCTCCTCCCGGTTCCAACGCCCGGATCAATCACTCCAACGTGGACTGTTCCAGCGGGCGAGTACTTAACGACCTGCTCCATCACGAAAGAGCCTTCAACGACGGAGTGTCGCGTTATCGCGTGGGTAACATCAATAAACCTTGCCTCGGGATTAACCCTAAGCATAGCCACCTTCATCTCGCCGACGTAGGGGCCTTTCAGGCCAAAGTCCGTCGTGAGCGTTATCATCCGACCACCCAAAGCTTATTAACGGTTCGGGCTTTAAAGGGTTTGGAAGATGGGCATGAGGAAGATGCTCCCCCTTTTGCTGGTTCTCATGGTGCTGGCCTCGGGTTGCCTCTTCAAGCCCCCGGCCGAGGTTAAGTTCTCGATCGACAAAACGGCGGTTCCTCCCGGGGGAACCTTCCACCTCATAGTTAACGTCAACAACACCGGAAAGGTCGGACTCGTCGGTGCCACACTGATACTCGGCAACGATGACTTCCACATAGTTCAGGAGCCGAGCTTTCCCGAGGTTCTAAAGGTGGGGCAGAGCGTTCAGCTCGTCTGGATAATCCGTGCACCGGAAAAGCCGGGAACATACAACCTTCAGGTCTCGCTGGAGCTCAGGGACGAGCTCAAGAGGACGTGGACCGGCTTCTACGGGCACTTCAGGATAACTGTCTCAAAGGAAGCAATCCTTCCCGAGAGGCTTCTGCTCAACGTTACCGCCCCCGAGAATGTAAACGGGGGTTCGACATTCACCGCCACGGTGACTGTTAAGAACGAGTTCAAATCCCCGGTTCAGCTCCTGAACGCGAGTTTCACCCTGCTACCGGGCATGAAGGTCGTCAGTGCCCCCGCTTTACCCCCTCAGATTGAACCCGGCAAGACCGTAACGCTTCACTACACAATCAGGGCCCCCTTCGCCAGCAGGAACGGCTTCATCACCTACGTCCTCAGGTACTTCACCGGGGGCTCCTTCGGGAGCGTCGCCGGTAGCTTTAGGGTAACGGTAACGTGGAAGCCGTGGGAGGCGAACGACGAGACGCTCCTCAAGGCCTATGGAGAGGAATACCACTGGATCGTTGACAGCTACCTCGTCGATGAATACTGGGTGAAGAGGTTTAACTCCACCTCATACGTCGAGAGGGAAAAGCTACAGCCCCTAGCACTGAAGGTAGTAGGCAACGCCACCTCCGACGTGGAGGCCTCGGAGCGGATTTTCAGGTGGATACTCTCGAACTACTCCCTGGGCGACACGACCGCCACGCTCCAGCCGGACAGGATTCTGCCCCAGGACAGGATAAGCTACGTCGAAGCCCAGATACTCACGACCGCGATGCTCCGCTCCCTGAACATACCCGCGAGGATAGTTAGCCTCTTCAACGGGACGGACTGCACGATAAGGCCCATGACCGAGTTCTACACCTCCGACGGCTGGTACGTCATCGACTTCAGACACGGCTTCATAGGCTCGCTCGACGACTACCTGGCCAGCCCCTACTTCCCGAGGATATATCAGCTCGTAACCCGGAACCACTACAGAATCGTCGCCCAGAGCCCGATAGCCCTGAAGGGCCACGAGCACGTCGACGTTACCGGGGAGTTCCTGGAAGACCTTGAGAACAGGCTGACCAACAGGGTTCTGAAGCGCGTCCGTCCGGCCCTCCGCTCAAAGGTCACCCTGGCCCTCTCCCAGATGCCCCCAGACGAGAGGATATTCGCCCTCTTCATATTCTCATCGGCTCCAAACGGAAGCGACCTCAACAGAATCCTTGAGGAGTGGAGCGCGAGCAAAATAGAGAAAACCGTAAAAGCCGTTTACGAGTTCTACAAGGACATGCCCTGGAAGGACGACTTCACCTACTACTGGAAGATATTCGCGGGGGAGGTGCCATGATAGTAGTGCTCCGCCTTGGCCACAGACCGGAGAGGGACAAGAGGATTACAACGCACGTAGCTTTAACGGCGAGGGCCTTCGGGGCGGATAAAATCATAATCAGCGCTGAGGAAGACGAGCACGTGAAGGAGAGCGTTGAGGACGTCGTGAGAAGATGGGGTGGGCCCTTTGAGATAGAGTTCAACCCGAGCTGGAAGAAGGTAATGCGCGAGTGGAAGGAGAGGGGAGGGGTGATAGTCCATCTCACAATGTACGGGATTCACGTGGATGAAGCCCTGCCCGCAATAAAGGAGGATCTGAAGGCTGGAAAGAACATCATGGTCGTCGTCGGGGCCGAAAAGGTTCCAAGGGAAGTTTACGAGCTGGCCGATTACAACGTGGCCATAGGGAATCAGCCCCACAGTGAGGTCGCGGCTTTGGCAGTTTTCCTCGACAGGCTCCTCGACGGCGAGGGGCTCAGAAAGGAGTTCGAAAACGCTAAGCTCAAAATAATCCCTCAGGAGAGGGGGAAGAAGGTGCTCAGGCTGGGTGATGGCGATGGTTCTCAACAGATACCGGGAGAACGTTAGGGGCTACCTTGAGGCCATTGTAAAGCCCCTGGCAAAGGCCGGCGTCACACCGAACACAGTAACCGTTGTTGGACTGATACTCAGCCTGCTCTCGGCGTATCTCTTCTACCTCCGCGAGCCGAGAATTGCTGGCCTCGTTTTACTCCTCGGCTCGCTCATAGATGCCCTCGACGGAACCCTGGCGAGGATGACGGGGAAGGTCAGTCGCTTCGGGGCCTTTCTGGATTCGACCTCCGACAGAATAAGCGACGGCTTCGTCCTCTTCGGCATAGCCCTTGGAAACCTGGCAGACTGGCGCGTTGCCTTTCTGACCTTTATGGGTGCTTACCTCGTCAGCTACGAACGTTGCAGGGGCGAGTTAGCTGGCTCTGGAAAGCTCGCCGTCGGGATAGCGGAAAGAGCTGAAAGACTGCTCATACTCATAGCCTTTTCCCTTGCCGGGGCAAAATACGTTAAATACGGCGTTTACCTCGTCGGAATACTGGCGTGGATAACGGTCTTCCAGAGAATGTGGGTGGTCTACCAGAGGCTTAAGTGAAAGGGAAAGGGGATGACGAGAATTTCGCTAAACGAGGGCTACCGATGAAGAGCCCTGCCGTTACCGACCCTTTAGTCCTTTAACTATTTCCACTACCTCTCTCAGGGCCGAGACGACGAAGTCACAGTTGTTCCAGAGTTCCCTCTTCTCGCCCATGGGGTCGAGGAGGACGCTCATCATGCCGACGTTTTTTGCACCGACGCAGTCCTTTTTCGGGTTGTCGCCAACGTAGAGCGCTTCCGAGGGTTTAACACCAGCCCTCTCAAGGGCGAGGAGGAACGGCCTCGGGTGTGGCTTGAAGTAGCCGGAATCCTCGCTGGTTGTTATGCTGTCGAAGAGTTCGTATATCCCGAGGGCCCTCAGGTGGGCCTCTATGTAGTCGTTGTCGGAGTCGGTGATTATTCCCACGTGGAGGCCCATCTCCTTGAGTGCCTTTATCGTCTCGACGGCATCGGGGAAGAGCCTCCCATACCTCCCGTGAAAAGCTATGCTGATTTCCCAGAAGTCAGCCGGAACCTCAAAGCCGAACCTCTCGCCGACGAGCTTTAAAGCCTCGGTGTCCACATCCCTGATTTTTCTGGCCTCTTTTCCAGCGAGCTCACTGAAAAGCCTTGAGCTCTCCTCCTCATAGGCCCTCCACACGGTTTCGGCGTCGAGGTCTTCCCTTCCAGCTCTTTTGAGAACCTCACGGATTATGTTGAGGTGGGTCTCGTTTTCGCCCTCCTTCGTTATCAGCGTGCCGACGAAGTCGAAGAAGACCGCCCTCATGCTCCCCACCGTGGATCGATAGTTCCCGAGGTTAAAACGCTTCCCGCCGAGGAGACGAAGCTGGCACGAAAAACCTTCGGCAGATTGGAGTTATGACAGAAAAAGTTGAGAAAGACTTTTATCACCTGAGGTGTTTTCGTGCATTGAGGGGGTGAGAACAATCGAGGCAATACTCCTTGTATGGGGTGTCAGGGACGAAGTCCTGAGGAAAATCCCCGTGGAGGGAAGCTGGCTCTACGGGGAGTACGACTTCATAGCCCGCGTGGAGTTTTCAAGCGAGGTCGAGATGGAGGCCTTCGAGAGGTCACTCAGGAGGCTCATAAACGGCAACACCTTCAAGCTCATGCCCGTTAAGCTCTCCGCAATCAAGAGGGAGACAGAGGAAGGGGTGGTAATATCGCGCCTTGAGAGCGTTAAAGTTTCGGTCCCATAAGGCCCCTCTTTTTCAGCTCTTCGTAGGCCCTCCTGAGGGCGTCCCTTATGAGGTACCTTTTGTTGAGGCCACCTAGTCTGTAGGCGGCTTTTCTTAGGCTTCCCGCCTTTAGGAAAAGTTCTATAAGCTTCCTGTCCTCCTCAGGAAGGTCGAGATGTCTGAGGGCCATCTCGGCTATCTCAACGGGGTTGTTCCCCTCGTAGGCGTAGTCAGAGCTCATGACGGGCTTATCAAAGCGCTCAACAAGGCGGAAAACGATGACGTGGGCCGGTGAGTCATCACGGACCCATTTATAGTGCTCCTTTAGGGCCTTCACCAGCTCCTCTCTACTGGAGAAGCCATCTAAGAAAGCATCCTCCTCGGTGAGCTCTCCGACGGTTTTGCTCTCTACCCTTTCTATCACGGCTTTTCCGAGGGCGTAACCACCCGAGTGGATTAGAACCTCGTCACCCTCCTTCAGGTTGGGTCTCCTGCCGAGCCTGACCGTTGCCCTCTTCTTGCCCCTCAGTATAGCCTCCGCGTACCTGCCGTCAAATTCGAGGTGCCTCATCCTCACTCACCCTTCTCGCCGACGAGCTTGAACCTTATCGCCACGACGCCGTAACGGTTCTCCTTCCACCTCGGATAGAGGTTGTGGAACCTCTTTACAGCCCTCTCGAAACTCGGCTCGTCCGGGAAGATTTTCTTTATGGGTTCCTCCCTCAGAACCTGCCTGAAGGTCTCGTAGAACTTAACTCCAGTCACCACAGCAGGAAGGGCGTCGTTGAAGATTATCTTATCCCCGGGCTTTATCTTCCTCAGCTGGGGGTAGGCCACCCTTACTTCGATTCTCTTCTCTCCAGACCTTATGAAGTCGAGGTATTCGTCCCTGACGTACAACCTGTAAACCTTCATTCCACTCCCCGAAAGACTTCCGGAGAAACTTTTAAATCCTTTGGCGAGAAAAAAAGAATAAGGTGAGAGAATGAAGAGAAGAGCGCAGACTGCACTTGAGTATCTCCTCGTGCTCGCAGCTGCCCTCGTGCTAGTTGCTGTGGCGGTGAAGGTCATATTTCAGGCCATGAAGGACGTCAACAACTCTGTGAACAGCTACGTTTCCCAAGTAAGGAAAGAGATGCTCGAAAACCTGTGAGGTGGAATCATGTTGCTCCCCCTTCTTCTCGGGGTTATTATGGGAGCCGTTACTTCATATACCGACGTAAAGACCGGTTTTATCGATGACATTCACGTCTTTCCAACCCTGTCCCTCCTCGAAATGGCAAGGGGAAAGTACTCCCCTGAGGGAACCCTTGAGAGGATACCGATTCCGGCCGTTGAGATGGGGATAACATACTACGCCTACAAAGGATTGTCCTCGGGGGACGTTCTCCTGGCCGTTTCAGGCGTTGCAGGCTTTCTCATCGGCCTCGCCCTCGGTCTGGCCCTCTACTACCTCGGCGGATGGGCCAGCGGTGACGTTCTAATACTCGCCGGCTTTTCGGCGCTCCTCCCCTTCCCCCCTGAGGGGGTTGAATACGTGCCACCCTACTACGGCAACTACCCCCTCTATCCGGTCACACTCCTTCTCAACAGCATTCTGGCGATTTTCCCCTTCATCTTCGCCTATGCCCTGGCAGTAATATTCATCAGGAAAAAGTTCAAGGAGCTCAGGGAGATATTCGTCTCCGGCATGGACACGACCCTGGAGCTGACCCTCTGGGTTCTCGCTTCCTTCGTTGGGGTTCTACTCCTTGAGAGGCTCGGCTACAGTCCGGGGACTATAACCAGCTGGCTCATAGCGCTCGCAATCATAACCCTTCTTGGAACGAGAAGGAAGGTTGGAGACGTCATTGGGATAATCGCCCTCGCCTATCTGATATACCTGAATCCCGTTGAGGGAATTTCAGTCGCCATGAAGACCTTCGGCCTCCTCTACACCTTCAAGGTCTTCCTCGCCCTCGTGAAGTTCATAAGGATGGAGGTTCTCATGGAGGAGGTCCCCGTTGGGGAGCTGAGGGAGTGGGACATACTCGGCGAGACGATCTTTGAGAAGAACGGGAAGGTCATGAGGGACAGGCTCGACAGCTTCACGCGCCTCAAGCTGGCCGTTTTAAAGGGAAACCCCTCCATCCTGAGACCCAACTACGGGAGGGTTATAGCATCTCCTTCGGCGGAGGGCCTTAAGGGAGAGCAAATCGAGGAGCTGAGGGCACTTGTTGAAGAGGGGAAACTCGAAAACCGCTTTTTGAGGAAGAAGTCCATGCCCTTCGCCCCGGCCCTCTTTCTCGGCTTTCTGATAAGCTACTTCTTCGGGGACGTTTTCTGGTGGATAGAGCTCAAGATGATGGGGCTTTAAGCTTTTAAGGGAAGGGCCAGAAGGAAGAACAGCCCGGTATCCCGCCTTCCCCTGGGACGAGTGAACCGGGGCTTCCTGCCGGGCCTACAGGGGATGATGAGCTTTTGCTTTGCTGAGGGTAATGAGCACGCCCTTCACTGACCCGTGAGGAGGCCCTCGATGATTTCCCTCACTTCCCTCAGGCTCTCGACGTTGTGGTCGCCCTCAACGCCCTCGTGAGGGTTTATGGCTATGGACACATCGGCCTCGCGGAACATGCTCAGGTCGTTGTAGCCGTCTCCGACTGCAACCGTTATTTCCGGTCTGAGCTTATCCTTCAGCTCCCGCAGAATTGTCCCCTTGCTCTTGAAGTCAACGAGGGGGTTGACCCCCCCGGTTATAACCCCCTTTTCGTCGAAGACCAGCTCGTTGGCGTAAACGTAGTCTACCCCAAGCTCCCGGCCAATCCTCTCGGCGAGGCACTTCAGACCGCTCGACAGTATGGCTATCCTGAAGTCGTTCTCCTTGAGAAAGGCAATCAGCTCGGGGGCATAGTCCAAGTATTCAACGGATTCGGCCCACTCCATTACCTCCTCTCGCGTGTGCCCCTTCCAGAGCGAGGCGTCGAGTTCGGCCCAGGTAACGTAGTCTATCTCGTCGGAGAAGAAGAGCTCCGCGTACTCCTTCCCCTTTTCCCACGTCCCGAACTTCTTGTGTAGCTCAACCCAGCTTGACACTGACTTGACGAGAGTCCCCTCAAGGTCGAAGGCTATGAGCCTGACCACTTTACCACCTCAGGGGAAAGAATCCTGAGGGCTTAAAAGCCTACTCCCTCCAGCCGAACTCCCCTATCAGGGGGACAAAAGCCACACCACCGTGGTTCTTCACCTTCACGGAGCCGTCTTTTTTCTTCGTGACCTCAAGGAGGTCCTGCCAGAGGTGGTAGCTCCCGACGGGAATTATCAGCTTTCCACAAGGCTTGAGTTGCTCAATCAGCGGTTCCGGGATTCTCGGGGCACCGGCGGTGACTATTATCCTGTCGTAGGGAGCCTTCGGCGGGAATCCCTTGCTTCCATCGCCAGGGATTACGTGGACGTTTTTAACGCCCGCCCTCTGGAGGTTCCTCCTGGCGAACTCAACGAGCTCGGGAATCCTTTCGATGGTGTAAACGTCGGTCTTCACGAGTTCTGCTATCAAAGCCGCGTTCCAGCCACTCCCTGTCCCGATTTCCAGAACATTCATTCCCCGTCTTAAGTCGGCCAGTTCGAGCATTATCGCCACCATGTGGGGGGCACTAACGGTCTGCCCCGCGGGAATTGGCAGGGGCTCGTCAAGGTGAGCGTATTTTTTGTAGCACTCCTCGACGAAGAGGTATCTGGGATACTTCAGAAAAGCCCTCCTAACGCTATCGCTCCTTATGAGACCCTCCCTTACGAGGTTCTCAACGGTTCTGCGCCAGAGCTCGTCGAGGTTCATCAGAGGGCTCTTCCACAAGGAGGATTTAAGGGTTGCGGAGAATCTAGTGGCCGGCGGCGTTCCCGGTTTCCCGCCCCCTCCCGGAGGGCAGTACACCCGGGAACGCTGGCGGGCTTAACTTCCGGGGTCGAAACGAGACCGGGTGTGGCCCCGCCGCTATGGCCGCCGTGCCAATAACCCCTCCCGAAACGAATTTATAAACTTTACGGTAAACGTGAGACGATGGAGATGGAGGAAATACTCTCACTGCTGAGGAGACCGAGACCGCTAAGCCCGGACGAGAGGGCCAGACGCTTCCAGATTGAGGTTCAGGGATGGAAAAACGGCGACGAGGTCGAAGTAGGAGGCTTCTTCATAGCCAGAAAGCCTCCCTACGCACCGGACGATGCGGCCTATTACCTGCTCTCCCCCCTTCCGCCGGGGGAGCTGAAGGAGTGGAAGAAGCCAAAGCCCTACGTCGTCCTGAGGATTACTGAGTCCAGCAGGGTTGATGCCCTTAGGAGCGGGGACTACGTAAAGGTAAGGGGCATTGCAGATGCCTACCGCTGGGGAACCCTCAGGATGATTCACGTGATATCGATGAAACGGGAGGACTACTCTGATTACTGGAAGGACTTCAGGGAATACGCCTTAACCGGCGAGGAGATAGAAGAGCTGTTCTCCTCAACAATCGATGCTCCCTACGACATGCTGAAGGGGCTGGTGTACTCCTTCCTCAACGCGCCAACGCTAATAGGCTCGAACCTCACGTGGTCAGAGGGCACGACGTTTTCGACTATCAAGGACGGGAGCGTGGTCTACTCAGCATGGGAGGCCCTAAAGTACATCTACTCAATTCTCCCGCCGGAGATGAGGTTGAGAAGGGAGAGATGGGACTGGGCCACAGATGACTTCCTAGACCTCGACTTCCGCCTCCACGACCCAAACGGGGGAACGAAATACTACGTCCCTTCAAGGATGGACATGCTCGTCAGGGAGATACCCGCTCCTGTCTGGGCAAGGAAGCACTTCATCGAGAAGAGCGCGACGTTCCTTACGCCGAGGGCGGTGCTGAAGGCAAGCGACAGCGTCGCGAGGCTCTCGGAGGTTCCATTCATACTAAGCGAGCCCATAGCCTACGAGAGGAACAGGGAGCTCGAAAGGCTCGTGCCCAACCTAATAGCAACGCTCTTCCTTGCAGAGCAGAGGGTTCCCAGCCTCAACTTGGCCGAGCTGAAGGACTACAGGGTTAGGTTTGAGGCCTTCCTTGCCAGAAACCGTCGCGAATACGGGGAAATCTTCGAGGCGATGAAGATAAGGGGGATGGTCTTCGAGACGGGCCTCCGGTACCAGCTAGGGGCAAGGCTGTTAGGCTCGATGGCAAGGTTTAAGGGAAGGCTCACAAGACCCCTCGTGAGCGACGTGATCCTCATCCTCCAGGAGATACTCGACCTCTGGGTGAGCGAACTTCCGGAGAGGGAGAGGACGACGCTCCTTAGAACATACAGGCACTACGTTGGAAGGGACAAACGCCTCTCGGTGGCCCTCTCCATATTCACCGACATAGAAGCAACGTCAAGCGATGGAACTGTCAAGAGAACCGAATTCCTCAGGGCGCTGAGGGAGTACGGTTTTACCGAGGAGATGGCGAGAGAGATAATAGAGCACTTCATAGCCGAGGGCTACCTCTACGAGCCGATAGCAGGAAAGCTGAGGCTGGTGAGATAATGGGGAAGAAAGCGCTGAGAAAGAAGGAACAGCGGGAAAAGAAGAGGATAGCCCGGGAGAGGGTCGAGACGCTCTTCACGCTCGCTGAGAGGGTCTTTCCCTACAGCCCAGAGCTCGCAAACAGATACGTTGAGATAGCCCTAGCAGTCCAGCAGAAGGCCAAGATAAGGCTCCCGAGGAAGTGGAAGCGACGCTACTGCAAGAAGTGCCACTCCTTCCTTGTCCCGGGCAAAAACGCGAGGGTTCGCCTGAGGGCGGAGCCGTATCCCCATGTGGTCATAAAGTGCCTGAACTGCGGGCACATAATGCGCTACCCATACCTGAGGGAGAAAAAGGCGAGGAGAAAAGAAAGGAAAGGCTAATCAGTGCCTTCCGCTCTCGGTCTCGTTGGAGGTCTGGTTACCTCCCCAGTGCGGGCCGTGCATCCTGCCCCTGTGCCTCCCCCACATGTGCTTTCTGAGCACCGCTCGCTTTCCCTTGTAAAGCTCCCTCAACTGGTTCTCAAGCTGAGTGAGTAGTCTGAGCGCCATGCCGTCGTTGCCCTTCTTGAGATACTCCTCGATCTCGGTCAGCGTCTGGTTGTAAGCGGTCACGTTTACGCCGGCCTTCTGGAGTATCTCAAGCTCCGCCCTGAGCTTCATGAGTTTCATCATTATCCCAATCTTACCATGCCCCATCTCCCTGAAGAGTACGAGGTGAGCCCTCTTGAGGACGAACTGGCTTCTCACCTGGAGCCAGAGCAGTTTCTTGTAGGCCTGTGTGGTGTTGCCGGCCTGGAGGAGCTCGTTCACCTCATTAAGGCCAGCGCTGAGGTTCTGGGCAAGGCTGAATAGCTCGGTGGAGTTGGTCATGTTGGCTATCTCCTCGATCCTCTCTATCCTGAGCTGGATGAGCTTCTCAAGGAACTGAATCTGGTCGGTGACGTTCACCGTGATGTCAACCGCACTGGCGTTGTGGCGGAAAAGCCCTTTCATGAGCCTCTTGGCGACCCCCTTACTCACGGGAGTGTTGACTATGATTGCCTTCCTTATGGTTACCGTCTTGTTGAGCTTCTCGATGGAAACGGTCTTGTTGACGTAGACGACGACACCGCCCTTCTGGAGGGCTATCTCAACGGCCTTCTGGATGGCAACGCTGTCGTTTCCGGGGGCGAAGACGGTTATGTTCTCCTTCTTCAGGAGTCCCCTGCCCTTCGCCATCTCAAGGGCTATGAGGTTCGTCTCGTACCTGTTCATCCCGCCCCAGCGGTAGACCGTTATGTTGTATCCCTCCAGGTCAGTGACGTACTGGTCAACGACGGCCATCGGACCACCTATTATTATGACCTGGTCGGGCGCGTAGCTCAGTATCTCCGCCGTAACGTTGGGCTCGTAAACGCCCCAGGGAGTTGTCACTATTATTCCACCAGTGGCGTTGGCGAGCAACTTGGCAACCCCACTATCAGCCATGTTGTCGCTCACCAGTATGACAGTCACTGTCTCCTGGGCCTCACTGGACGTCGCGGTGACTCCTGTGGCACCAAGGGTCATACCAAGGAGCAACAGTCCTATGAATGCCGCCACCCACTTTCTCCACATCATATCAATCACCTCGCTTTTGATTATGAAAAAAGCCCTATTTAAGCTTTTTTCAGGAAATTAAGGAACGATAGTGGAATTTAGAGGAAAAACGGATTTTTCAGGCCGTTTCTAACTTTTCCCAAGACAAAAAAGGAGGGTCCATACCGTTCCGGGGCGTTCCAACGGGGATTGAGAACCTCCCTTAGGCCGGAGTGGGAAAGATAGACCCAAAAAGCCCGAAAGGAACGCTACTCTTCCAGTATGGCAACGGCCCTCACAGGGCTTCCGGAGCCCCCCTCAATCTTCAGGGGGAATGCTATGAATGTGAACTCTCTCCCGAGAAGGGGCTCAAGGTTCACGAGGTTCTCGAAGACCGGCACATTAGAGGAGAGGAGTATAGTGTGGACGTTCTCGTCCCCTATGCTCGGCCCATCCGTCCCGACGGCTTTCACACCCTCGGCCACTAGGAAGAGTGCAACCTCGGGTGAGAGCTCCCTTCCACCGGTCAGGAAAAGCACTATCCTTCCAAAGTAGCCCGAGTCCGGTATCTCATCAAGCTCAACCGGGCCATCACCCGCTCTAACATCCACGAGGAAGGCTTTTCCGAAAAACCTCTCAAGGGGCATCTCGTCTATAGTCTTCCCTCCCGGGACAAAGTGGGCCGGAGCATCGACGTGAGTTCCGGAGTGTTCACCCATCTTGATGACGTTCATGTAGTAGCCGTCCCTGTCTATGAAGGCCCAAGGCCTCACCCTGACCTCGGGGTCTCCAGGGTAGGCAGGGGTTTCTTCACCAAGGGGCATCGAAAGGTCAACTATCATGAGCCCACCGGACTATGGACGCTCTTCTCCCATATAAACCTTGCCGTTCTCCCCGAGAAGGCGGAGGAGATACTTTCTGTTTGGAAAGAGTTCAATTGCCCTCCTTATGGTGAGCTCTATGTCCCGCTCAACGTCTCTGGACTCCCAGCCGTGCCCGGGAAGGAGGAGGTCTATTTTGAGCGTTTTTAGCAGGCGAAGGGAGTTGAAGTACTCCCCCAAACTGCCAGAGTCGTAGATGTTGGAAACAGTTCCTCTGGCGAAGAGGGTATCTCCCGAGAAAAGGATTCTCCTCCTCGGCTCGTAGAGGCACATACTCCCCGAAGTGTGGCCGGGCGTGTGGATAACCTTGAGCATCCATGAGCCGGCGTTTATTACGTCGGCGTTGTTGAGCCACAGGTGGACTTTGCTACCCGGAAAGGGCTCCCCGTGGTGGCGACACCTCATAACGTCGTCGTCTCCGTAGAGGATTTTAACGGCCGAGTACTTGTAGGCCCCGATAATAGCGCTATCCTGGAGGTAGAGGTTTCCGCCCACGTGGTCGCAGTGCTCGTGGGTGTTGAGAACGATGTCGATATCGCCCGGCTTCAGTCCAAGCTCAAAGAGGCCCTCCTCAAGCCTCGGATAGTCGCTCATGAGGCCCGTATCTATGAGGACATTGACCTCGTCAGTTATCAGGTAGGAGAAGGCCGAGTACTTCCCGGGTTTTATCTTGTAGAGACCCTTTGCTACCTTTTTGACGCAGGGGTAGTCCGCCTTCGCCATAACCGGGATTAGGTTTCCCTAACTCAAAAGCCTTTCGGAGGACTTTTAAAATCCGCCGAGAAATCCCGCCGGTGATAACATGGACTGCACCAAGGACTACTGCGTTAAGGACTTAAGCCTCGCCCCGAGCGGGGAGAGAAAGATAGACTGGGTCTCGCGTTTCATGCCGGTTCTCCAGCACATAAGGGCCGACTTCGAGGAGAAGAAGCCCTTCAAAGGCATCAGAATCGCCACAACACTTCACCTGGAGATGAAGACGGCCTTTCTGCTCCTTACCCTGAAAGCGGGGGGTGCGGAAGTTTCGGCAACGGCAAGCAACCCCCTCTCGACGCAGGACGACGTCGTCGCTGCACTGGCAAAGAACGGAATAAAGGTCTATGCGGTAAGGGGCGAGAGCAGGGAGGAGTACTACGAGAACATGCATAAAGCATTGGACATAAGACCGAACATAATCATTGACGATGGAGCGGACATGATAAGCACCGTCCACCGCGAGAGGCAGGAGCTGATAGAGAACATCTGGGGCGCGAGCGAGGAAACCACAACAGGAGTGATACGGCTTCGCGCGATGGAGCGCGACGGCGTTTTAAGGTTCCCGATAATAGCGGTCAACGACAGCTACACCAAATACCTCTTCGACAACCGCTATGGGACCGGACAGTCGACGTGGGACGGCATAATAAGGACGACCAATTTGCTCGTTGCCGGAAAGAATGTAGTTGTAGTTGGCTACGGCTGGTGTGGCAGGGGAATAGCGATGCGCGCTCGCGGGCTGGGAGCGACAGTGATTGTGGTTGAAGTGGACCCGATAAGGGCTTTAGAAGCAAGAATGGACGGCTTCCTCGTCATGGACATGAAGAGTGCATCTAAGATAGGAGACATCTTCGTCACCTCAACAGGGAACATCAACTGCATAAGGAAGGAGCACTTCGAGCTCATGAAGGACGGCGCTATCTTAGCGAACGCCGGCCACTTCGATGTTGAAATTTCAAAGCCCGACCTTGAGGCTCTGGCAGTAGAGATAAGCGAGGTCAGGCCCAACATAACCGAATACAGGCTTTCCGACGGCAGAAGGCTTTATCTCCTAGCTGAGGGAAGGCTGGTGAACTTAGCTGCTGCTGACGGTCATCCGGCTGAGATAATGGACATGAGCTTCTCCCTTCAAGCCAAGGCAGCGGAATACATCAAAGACAACCACGAGAGGCTCGAACCCAGGGTTTACGTTCTGCCGAGGGAGATAGACGAGATGGTCGCGAGAATCAAGCTAAAGGCAATGGGGATAAAGATAGAGGAGCTCACGGAAGAGCAGAAGAAATACCTTGAGAGCTGGGAGCACGGGACGTAGAGGGGAGGAAAATCACGTAGCGGGTGTTCCCCTCCACAACCTCACTCCTTTTTGCGAGGAATAGGTTCTCCCAGGGGGATTTCAGGATGATATAGTCGGGAACATTTTCGTCCTCGATGCGGATAAGGACGGGCCTCTTAACCGGGGTTCCTCCGACGAGGAGCAACTCGTAACCTTTCTCATAGAGGCTACCCCTTCTGACCTCAAAGCTGTCGCCGGCTGTGAGGTAGGCCCTTATCACGAGGACTGTCTTCTCCGCGGGAGTCTCAACCCCATCCACAGAGGCCAGCAAAAGGCCAAGGGAGAGGACAAGGAGCGGTATTGAGAAAGTCGGGAGCAGGGCAAAGGGCCTCGTCCCGAGGGTCGTGGAGTAAAGGAGATAAACGAGCAGTATTCCACCCGGGACCATCGAGAGGAGGAAAGTCCTAAGCTCCTCCCTTACCACTGCTTCCCACTCCCTCTCGGGAAGTCCGTGGAGGGCCTTTTCCCGCTCCAGGAGGAAGTTGAGATAAGGGGCCATCACGATTGCCAAGGAGAGGGGGAGGGCAGAGAGGGCAACGTAGGGAATCTTTCCCACAGAGACCCCACCGATGTAGGGGAGAATGTAGAGGGCTGACATTATGCCGACCGTGAGGGGCAGGGAAAAGCCCTTTCTCTCAAAGAGGTGGAGGGCGAAGGACAGGAAGCCGAGAAAAGAGAGCAGAATTGGAGGGATGTAAAGGCCGAGCTTCTCAGCCACAAAGGTGCTTATATGCCCCAGAAGAGAGGGATAGGAGAGGGCAACCGAGAGAGAAGCAAGTCCCAGGGTAAGATAGGAGAGCCTCCTCAGGGCCTTCATCCTACCACCCCCAGAAACTGAAGTACTGCGCCCTTTCCGTTTTCCGAGACTGCTATCGCCGGGAAGGGAAGTTCCTCTCGAAGACCCTTTTTACAGGCCGATACCAGTTCGCCGAACTCAAGGTTGGGGTAGACGTCAACGTCTATGAGGACCGGCGTGTTCTTCGTTATGGAATAAAGTCTCTCCATGCCTTCCTTTACGCCAACGAAGTTGTCCCTCTTCAGATTGGTTATCACCACGGGAAGGGCTCCCCTCAGGACTTTCCTCGTCCTCTCAACGGCAAGAGGGAGGGATTCCTCTTTGGGTGAGATTCCCACAGAGGTCAGCGTCCTCGTAAAGGTTGAAGCAGATGCGTAGCCTGAGACCGGTGTGAGCAACGTTTCATGGCCGAGTATGTAAAGTCCCACCTTGTAACCCCTCCTGAGGAGATAAAGCACGAGGGGAATCAGGAAAGCAACCGCTGTCTCTAGGGCGTTTTTCTCAAGCCCTCCGACCAGCATGGAGGATGAGGCGTCAAGGTAGAACATCACGGTCAGGAAGCCCTCCCTCTCATACTCGTTCACGAGAGGGGTGTTGAGTCTCGCAGTGGCCTTCCAGTTTATTGCCCTCAGGGGATCGCCTGCCCTGTACTCCCTAACTTCTCTGAACTCGGTGGAGGAGAAGCCCATACTCGTGAGGGCGGCGGGTGGAGTCCCGGGTTTCCCCCTCACGTTTCTCAGAACTACCCTCCTGATTCCGGGAACTCTGGGTGAGACCTTCAGAGTGACTTCATCAAGCAGAAGGGCGTAGTTTGACCCCTCCAGCCCGAGAAAGTGGTGTCCCTCAACCTCGACGGGCGAAACCCTGTGCTGACCCCTCTTAACGGCCCTCAGGCGATAGCTGTACTCAACGTCCAGCCTCTCCCCGGGTCTCTTGAAGAAGACGTGCCTGTTGCTACCTTCCACGACCCTCAACGCAGGTGAAACGACCTCCTGAACAACAACCGAGCCAGCTCCTCTCTCAACCCTCAACCTGACCCTGACTTCCACCTCTTCCCCGACCCTGAGGGACGTCCTGCTAAAACTCCTCTCAACGGAAAAGCCCGAAGGGGGCTCGAAAAGGAGAGAAAAGGCAAGAACCGACGCTGGCAATAAAGCAAAATACGAAAGGCTGATTGCCCCCGTTATGACGGCGAGTGCAAGGGGAAGAACCGTGAAGAGAAAGAGCCACCGAACCCAGTTCATCTCCATCACCACCCGGAAAGCAGGTCGAGGATTTCCCTGACCAGGTTTGCCCGCTTTTCCTTCTCCTTCTCGGCGTATAGGTTTCTCAACCACGGTGGCGTTAAGATGCCGCCTGTGTAGGCCCTGTACTCGGTGAGCATCCTGACGAGCTCCTCAAGGTCGGCATCGGAGACGCTCCTCGGAACCCTTCTGAGGAGCTGGACGATTAAGGGGGCGGGGTCAGCGTCTTCAACGAAACGCGAGATTGCTCCCCTAACCTCAACGAGGCTGAAATCTACCCCCTTTACTTCAACGGGCATGAACTCCGAGATTATCTTGTTGGAGCGGTACCTAATCGAGATGTAGTCTCCGATAGAGATTGCAATCCAGAGGAGAACAACCGCTAGAAGAAGGTCGAGGAGGCGCATCATGTTCACGGAGGATATCCTGAGAGAGAGGCCAGCACCTAGAGTAAAGCCTGCAACGGCCACGCCAAGCATGTTCCTCGGTAAAAAGTCATTGCCCCTAAGGTGGAGGGGATACGAAAGCGCGTAGGCAACACCCAAGAGGAGAAAGGTGACGGCGAGGGCTGAGGAGAGCCATCCACTGGCCAGTAAGAGCAGAGCCGAGGCCGATAAGAAGGCCAGGGCCTTCAGCAGGTATCCCTTAGGTTCTCCAAAGCGCTTTGCAGGACTTCCAATGGCGAGGAGGAAGGGAACTGCGAGAGATAATTTTCCCGCGTAATCCTTCAAGATGATTCCCACGAGGGCCCAGAGAACCAGCCCATTGACGTAATCCTGCACCAGTTCTTTGAACTTCATTTGAACACCCCCATACGCTCCATGGTTTCAACCACCTCCCAAAAATCCCCCTCTCCAACTTTCCTAAGGGAGTATCTGGCCAGGGTGAATATTCTGGCCACCCGCATAGCGTCCCTGAAGAAATCGGTCGAGCCAAAAGCGCGGGCAATCTCGTAGGGAGTCCTGTTGTCGACGTAGACAGTGGACCGGGCAAAGGGGAGGAAGTGCAGTTCATAGAGCTTGATTATGGCCTCCTTTGGAGGTAAGACGTAGATTTCAAAGGCCCTCCCGCAGATTTCAAGGAGATGTTTCCCGGGTGTAGATAACCTCAGCGATCTTTTCACGGCCTTTCCGTCCAGCAGGACATCGCACTCAGGAGGAACAGAAAGCTCCACTTCCTCCCCGGGCAGAAAGACTCTCCTGCCAAGGGAAACCTCCTTGAAGTTCTCCACCCTTTCAACCACAACATCTTCCGTGGGAACTTCTTTTCTTCTTCTGGCAACCAGAAAGCCTGCCCCGACAACTGCCAGGAGCGAGAGGGGGAGGAGGGTAAGCCCCCGGAAACTCCGGTGGAGGGAGTCAATATGGAAGCCCTCTGGCAGTAAGCCCTTCTTTTTGTAGACGACCTTCCTGGTTGGGAGGTAGAAGCCACCCCCGCCGTAGATTACCTCGACCTCCTCCACCTTGCCAGCGATCCTAACCGAGAAGGTTCCGTTCTCCAAATTCTGCTGGATTTTTACGACCTCCTTCCCCCGGCGGGCAAGGATGACGACACTTCCGTTCAGCGGTAAAGTGCCATAGTGAACCGCTCCCCTCACGTAAGTTACACCATCGGACACCGTAACGTTCGCATCGATAGCGGGATAGCGTTTTATAACAACCTCCGGGTCGCTGTTGCTCGGATAAGCGTAGGGACCCCTGTAGTGTGCAACCACCGAGTATTTTCCAATGGCCCCGGGCGGGATTGAGCAACTGACGTTGAACGTTCCGTTGACGACGTTTCCCTTTCCAACAACAATGCCCCTCTCGCTCTTCGTTCGGTTTATCGTTATCCTGATCGTGCCTCCCTTAACAGGGGAACCATTGAAGTAGGTAACCGTCCCGCTAACGGTCATTTTTAGAGTTCCGTTGCCAGAAAGCTGTGATGGCATTGAGGTTATTCTAACCACGGCCTTCGGGAGAACCTCGACCCATGTTAGTAGGGCGTTGGCAATCACCCCGTCGCTCGCGTTGAGGAGGAAGAAGAGCGGGTAATAGCCAGGGGGCGCGTTCTCATCGACCTTGTAGGTAATTCTCCAATGGTACACAACGTACGGCTGGGAGATGTTGGAAACTATGAGGTACTTGGAGTTTACAGGGACGAGGCGACCGGGAAAGGAGGAGTTGACCCATATCGAGAACTCGCCACCGGGATAGGAAAGCACGAGGGGCCTATCGGTGTGGAGGTATGCCCGGTCATTGACCCCCTTGATAAGTCTGGGTCCTTCAAGGGGCACGTAATAGAGGCCATCGTACTTTACCAGCATGTCCCAGTAGGAACCCGCCTTAATGGGAATGCCCTTTGCGGGAGTGTCAACGCACACCAGGAAAGGATCCGTGGGCCGTATTTCCACAGGACAGGAGGCCTTCTCATTTGTGGGCCTGAAGGTAAAGTCGGCATCTGGAGGGACCTTTCCCCCATTCTGCTCTCTCTGTCTCTCTGCATTGGCCGGGTTTTTCATGCCCTTCTGGGAATCTGCCTCTGAAGAGAGGCTCTTGGTGACATTGCTAAGGTTAAGGCCCTTCTCCGGGATGTAGGCGAAGCTCAGGGAAAGAACCATTAGGGCTGAGAGGATGAAAACCAGGATTGCAACCCTTGCCCTGTCCATTACTCCTCACTCTCTTTGGGGACGTGCGTTGCCTGAAGGGCCCTCTCAACGACTTCCCTTCCGGTGACGCCCTCAAAGGAGTACTCAGCTTTTATGACTACCCTGTGGGAGAGGGCCTCGAAGGCGAACCTCTTAATATCATCTGGGATAACGAAGTCCCGTCCATCCATAGCGGCGCTCGCCTTGGCCACCTTCAGGAGGGCCAGCGCACCCCTGGGGCTCGGACCTGCCTCAACCCTGCCATCGGCCCTCGCGTTCCTGACGAGCTCTGCTATGTACCTCAAAACCGGCCTGCTGACGTAGACCGACTCTTCGACGGTTCTCTGCATCTCAAGGAACGTTTCCCTGTCTATAACCGGCTTTAGGTCAACCGTCGGGTCGTCCTTCTTCCACCTGAGTCTGGCCTCAAGTATGGCAATCTCGTCTTCAAGGGTCTTTGGGTAGCCAACGCTCAGGCGGAGGAGGAAGCGGTCGAGCTGGGCCTCTGGAAGTGGGTAGGTTCCCTCGTACTCTATCGGGTTCTGGGTGGCCATCACGAAGAAGGGCCTCTCAAGTCTGAGGGTCTCGCCCTCTATGGTCACCTGTCGCTCCTCCATCGCCTCAAGAAGGGCCGACTGGGTCTTCGGCGGGGCGCGGTTTATTTCATCAGCTAGGAGGACGTTTGTAAAGACAGGCCCCCTGACGAGTTCGAAGGTTCCGGTGTTCTGGCGCCACACCTTGGTTCCCACTATATCCGCCGGGAGAAGGTCGGGGGTGAACTGTATCCTCCTGTAGTCGAGGCCGAGAACCCGGGAAAAGGCCTTTGCCAGGAGGGTCTTTCCGAGACCGGGGTGATCCTCAAAGAGGACGTTGCCGTTGACGAGGGCCGCTGCGAGGGTCTTCTCCACGACGTCCCTGTTTCCTATGTAGACCTCAGAAATCGCATCGACTATGCGGGATGAGAGCGAGCTGAGTTCTCCAACCTCCATACTTACCACCTGTTACTATTCACTGTAGTCCTAGATGGACGGGATTAGGTTTTAAATCTTGCGGTCTATTTAAGCCGGTGGTTGGGATGGACTTCGAGCCCTTCAAAGTAGTTCCGGTTGGGTACATCAGAAAGGACGGGGAACTTCAGGAGACGTTCATCGAAATCCTGCCCGAGTTTAGGGAAGCTGGAGACGGCCTCCGCGAGGGCGACTGGATAAAACTGATCCTCTGGTTCCACGAAAGCGAGGGGCCGAGGAGGAGGATCCTGAAGGTTCACCCCTACGGCAACCCGAAGAACCCTCTGACGGGAGTCTTCGCGACACGCTCCCCCTACAGGCCCAACCCGATAGCCCTCTACACCGTCAGGATTCACCGCATAAGCGACGGAAAGCTCTACATAGGCTGGATAGATGCCAAGGACGGAACGCCGGTTGTTGACATCAAAATCTTCGTTGAGAGATACGACTGTCCCAAGGAGGTGCCCATAGAGGAGAGGGAAGCCCACATCAGGGAGGGCCGGATGATAGGAGAAGTAAACGTAATTCCGAGGAAGAGCGAGCACCTCGACGAGCTTGAGGAGGTTTCTCCGGAGGAATACGACGCTGTTATCCTTGAGATAGGGCCGAAAACGACGACGCTAACGGCCAAAGAGCTAGCTGATCTTATAGATGCCTTAAAAGAGGTCTATGAGAACCTCCCCGTGGAGGTAAAGGACAGGCTCAGAAGACGTGGAGGGCGCTCGCCTTGAAGCCCGCGTAGACCTCCTTTCCAGCGCTTATTCCAAGCTCAATGAGAGAGGAACGCGTTATGAAGGCCGAGATGGACAGGCCCGAGGCGTTGAGACGAAGCCTCACAACGGGCCCGAGCTCCTCAACCCCTTCAACCCTCGCCCTCAGAACGTTCCTGACGGATGTTTTCATTGGCTGGGTGAAGATTATCACGTCTTCCGGACGGAGGCCGACGCGGACTTTCCCATCGGCCTCCACCGGGAGCTCTATCTCGATGCCGTTGACCCTTAGCTTCCTTCCCGAAGCGGTTCCCTCTATGATGTTCTCGAAGCCGAGGAACCTCGCAACCCTCTCGCATTTCGGCCTTGAAAAGACATCCCTAACGTCTCCAACCTGAACGAGTCTTCCGTCGAGCATTACCCCGACGCGGTCGCCCAGGCTGACGGCCTCCTCGAAGGAGTGGGTAACGTGCAAGGCCGTGAAACCGAGCTCTTTTCTCCAGCGCTTCATCTCGTTGATGAGCCTACCCCTCGTCTGGACGTCGAGGTTAGCGAAGGGCTCGTCAAGGAGTATCAGCGGGGGCTCGATGACGAGTGCCCTCGCGAGGGCAACCCTCTGTTGCTCGCCACCGCTCAGCGTTCCGGGCTTCCTTTTCAGGAGGTTCTCGATGCCGAGAACTTCAACTATCCCCCTAACTCTCCTCTCGATTTCAGCCTTTGGGAGCTTCCTGAGTTTGAGGCCAAAGGCTATGTTGTCGTAAACGCTCATGTTTGGGAAGAGGGCGTAGCTCTGAGGAACGTAGGCCAAACCCCTCTTCTCCGGTGGCCACTCGGTAACGTCAACCCTGTTCAGGAGTATTCTGCCGGAATCCGGGGTTATAAGGCCGGCTATTACCTCAAGGAGAACGGTCTTTCCCGCACCGCTCGGCCCGAGGATTATGAAGTACTCGCCCCTTGAAACCGTGAATGAAACGTTCCTCAAGTGGAAGTCGCCGTAGTCCTTGGAGACGCCCCTTACCTCAAGCATTTTTGGCCCTCCCCACGAGCCAGCGCAGGAGCACGAAGATTCCCAGGCTGAGTGAGACCATCAAAACCGCTATTGGACGCGATGACCTGAGGCCGTAGTTGTTGAAGTACTCAAGGATGAGAACCTGGGCCGTCTTCGGATAGTAGGCGACAACGAGTATTGCGCCGACCTCACTTATCGCCCTCGCCCACGTCATTATCGCACCGCTCGCTATGCTCGGGAATGCAAGGGGCAGGGCTACCGAGGCGAAGGCCCTAAGCCTTGAGGCTCCGAGGGTTCTTGCAACGCCCTCAAGCTTCTCGTCCACCGCTAAAAAGCCGTCCCTGGAGGCGTTTATCGTGAAGGGGGCGGAGACGAAGAGCATGGCGGAGATTATGCCGAGGTAGTTGTCGAGGATTGCCTTTGAAAAGGTCACGAGGAGCATTATGCCAACGACCGAGTGGGGAATAACGATGGGGACGTCAACGAGGGCCTGCACGAGGCTCTTTCCCGGGAACTCCATTCTGGCAAGGACATAGCCAAGGGGAACGCCGAAGAGGAGGGCTATTAATGCCGTCGCCGTCGCCGTTGCGAGGGAGTTCCTGAGGGCTTCGAGGACGAGGGGGTCGTGGAGGATCTTTACGAGCATACCGACGTCAGAGGCCTGCTTGAGGAAGATAACCACTATGGGCAGGACTATGTAGAGGATAAGGAAAGTCCCGAGGGTTGCGAAGAGATAGAGGGTGTAGTCGCGCTTCATCCCTAAACGCTTTGAGAAAAGTTATTTATGATTTTCGGGAGTGTTAAACTAGAGTGTTCAACCAGATTTTCCTACATCGCTATAGGTGAGTGTCAAGGGCCTTTGTGGGGGGCAAAACTTTTATGTTTGTCGGACATATGGCACCATAGGTGAGCCAAATGGGAACCAGCGTTAAGATCACCGCGAGGATACCACCAGCCCTCGCGGCAGAAATAGACCGCTTAGTCAATGCAGGATACTACTCAAACAGGAGCGAGGTCATCAAGGAGGCCCTGCGCGATTTTCTCGTAAGGAAGAGGGCCCTTATCGAGGAGGCCTCAGAGGAGGAGTTCATTCGCCTTGCAAAGAGGGCCATCGAGCCCCTTCTCGCTGAAGACTGGGAGAGCGAGGCCGATGAGCACTGGGATAAAATCAAGGGTGTGAGGTATGAGCCCGAGATGTGAGGCTCCAAGAGGGCTGAGACAGTGGGAGATAGTCCTCCTTGAGTTTCCATTCTCGGACTCGTCAAAGAAAAAGCTCCGGCCCGTTCTGGTGCTCTCGAACTCAGACTTCAACCGGATTAGCAACAGCGTGGTCGTCTGCCAGATAACCTCCAACCTCTCAAGTGGGTTCAATGAGTACAACGTTTTCATAGAGCCCAGTGATGTGTGCCTTTACGGCGATGCCTTCATGCGTCCCAGTCTTGTAAAGCCTTACATGCTGTTCTCTGTATCCAAGAGGGAGGTTCGCTTCAAGGTCGGAATCCTCTCAGAAGAGAAGGCAGATGAGGTTAGAGAAAAACTCCGAAAGCTCTTTGATTGGCAAGGCTTTAGTGTAGGGCAGGGAAAATAGGGGAAATTGAAGGAAGCGGGGAATAAAAACCTCACCCCTCAACCTTCACCAGGGGCTTTAGCTCCTCGGGAACGTTCCCAAAGGCCACCGGCGGGTTCAGGAAGTCCTGGTGGTTTTCCATGAATACCTTCCGGCCGTTCTCGCCGAGGAGGAACTTGAGGAACTTGAGTGCCAGATCCCTGTGGGGGGCGTCCTTGAGAACCGTAACGCCGTAGACTATGGGCTTTGCCTTTATCGTCTTTCCTGTAGAGCCGAGGGTTATGCTGACCCGGGCGTAGTAATCGGCTTTGCCGAAGTCCCTGAGGTTTATCTCGTCCGGGAGGATGATATACCTGAGGTGGTGTTGCTCAGCGACGCTCTTGTAGATGAAGAAGTAGTCAAGGCTTCCTGACTCAACGAGGCCGGTTAAATCGGTCTCCTTCGGCCTTATGACAAGCTTGTCCCCCTTAACCTCAATCTCCCTGGGAGCGTAGATGTGGGTGCCGTTGGCGTATATGTTGGTGTTCTTCTCGACGAGGGTCTCGAAGACTGGTTTGTTATAGTAGAGGTCTGCCAGCTTCATGACCATTACCGAGCGGTAGCCACAGGGGTCTTGGTTTGGATCTGAGAAGCCGAAGGTGACGCCTGGCTTTGCGAGAATTTCGTACCAGTTGGTCGAGTTTATCTCGTTGGCGTACTTGCTCTTCTCAGTGTAGGCTATGACGATTTCGTTCGTGGCGAAGAGGACGTAGAAGTCAGTGTAGTTTGGAACGAGGAGCTGGGGTATGAGCGTGTAGTCCGCTACCGCTACGATGTCAGCTTTCTTTCCAAGGTCGGTCACCTTCCTGACGGCCTTCACGCTTCCGCTGGCCTCATCCTGGAAGGTAACCCTAACACCGAGGTTCTTCTCGGCGTAGCTGGAGAACTCCTTCTCAAGCTGCTGAAGGGGAAGGCTAAGCGAACCCGCGTGGAACACTATGAGGGTTTGCGTGGCTTTCCCCTGGGGAGAGCCCCCTATGCACCCAGCTGATACAACCGAGAGGCCGAGCAGGATGATCAGGAAAAACGCCCCCGATTTCACCCGAACCACCAGTGAAGAGAACGGGAAAATCCATTTAAATGTTTTCAGCAAACAAATCGGTTTAACGTAAGCGTTGCTGTTTCACAAGGTTCCTCCTCTCTACAAGCTCCTCCACGATGTCCCTGAAGTGGGAATAGAACTCGCTCTTCCTTAATCCTTCAAGGGCCTTCCAGAACTCATCGAGGTCTGAAAAGCCAGCTTTCTCGTATTCGTAGGCCTGGATGAGCATCTCAAGCCTGTCGGCGAACTTCACGAGCCTTCCCTCTGGCGTTGACTCCTCCTCGTACTCCCTCCACAGCTTGAAGTACTCCTCCGGGAGGGGGCTCTTAAGGAGGAGCTCCATAACAGCTTTCCTCTCGGCTTTCCCTTTATCGAGGTAGCCCTGAGCGGTCAGCGGGACGTCGGTTATCCTCGCCTCACCGATGTCGTGGAGAAGGGCTATCTTAACCGCCCTCTCGACGTTTATCTCAACTCCCCTCTTAACGAGCTCATCGGCCAGAAAAAGGGTTATGACTGCCGTCCTGAAGGAGTGGTCGGCTATGCTCTCCGGACTGACAACGCCCCTGAGGAGCCAGCCGGTCCTCGGGAGCCTCTTCAGGTTTTCGAGTTCAAGGAAAAGGTCGAGCATGCTCACTCCTCCGTTGTGAAAAGGGCCCTCTCGGTCTCTATGGCCGTGGCTATGATGCCATCCCCGACGAAGCGACCGTAGACCTTCACCCTCTCACCCTTTCCGAGGCAGGGGCTGCCCGCGAACTCAATGGAGAGGCCGTGAAGCTTAAAGGTCGTCCTCCAGCTCGGGAGCTCCATCGGGAGGAACTCTATGAGGGGTTTTGTCTCTATCTCCCCCTCAAGGACGACGTTCTTGCCCCTCATGTTCCTTCCCTTCAGCTCTTCGGGGGTTACAACGTAGTAGTAGTGGTGACCGAGCTTGACGCGCTTCATGAGCATCACCTTTATCAGCTCAGACCGAAGGTTACATTGGGGTGAGGGGATGATAAAGGTTGCGATAATAGGTGCCGAGAACGTGGGCAAGTCAACGCTCATGAACGCACTCATCGGGGGAAAGGTCAGCGAGGTCGAGGACTTACCTGGAACAACGAAGGGGATAATAAGGCGCAGGTTCGGAAAGCTGAAGATACCGAAGGGCATGAAAAACCCCCTAGGGGGGGCCGACGAGTTCGTCCTCATCGACACAGCCGGTCTCTTCGACCCCAGAATGGAGCTCCGGGGAAAGGTTCTGAGCGAGGAGCGTTTTAAGGAACTCATCGGGGAAATAGTCTCGGCAGACATTATCATCCACATGATAGACGCTACCGTCGGCCTGCACAGGGGCATGGAGAAGCTCCACCACATGCTCAAGATGCGCTACGAGAAGCCCATAATAGTCGTCATCAACAAGATAGACCTCGTCCCGAGGGAGCGCGTTGAGGAACTGAGGGAGATAGTGAAAAAAAGACTTGAGCAGGAGCCGATAGCCCTCTCCCTCGTCACCTACGAGGGCTTCAACGAGCTCCTTGAGAGGATAGCCCACATGGCCCAGTACGTCTAGCTACTCCTCCGGGAACTCGGGGCAGGGGCATACCATGACGTAAACGTGCCTGTGCCTCGGCCCATCGAGCTCAACGAAGAGTATCCTCTGCCACGTCCCGAGGTGGAGCTCGGCCTGGTCTATGGGAACGACAACCTCCGGGTTGAGGAGGAGGGAGGCCCTGAGGTGAGCGTGAGCGTTGCTGTCGATTCTGTCGTGGGAGTAGCCGGCGCCCTTCGGGATCAGCTCCTTCATCTTCGTCTTGAAGTCCTCTATCAGGCCGGGCTCGAACTCGTTTATCATAAGACCCGTGGTCGTGTGGTGGGTGAAGACGACCGCTATGCCGTGCTTGACCTTGGACTCGTAGACCTTCCTCTGAACCCGGTCGGTTATGTCCAGTATCTCGAACCTTCCCCTCGTGGGTACCTCAATCTCGTAGAGCATACCATCACCCCAGCCTGTCGAGAATTTCCCTCAGGAGAACCTTCGGTTCCGAAGGCCCCTCCCCGAGAGATGCCCGAAGGAGAACGGAGAGATCATAGGCATCTATCAACTCGGATTTACCTTCCAACACCGCCGAACGGAGGATTGAGTATATCTCCTCGACGGCGTCCCTGAAGAGGACGTCCTCGGAGTAGAGTTCGTAGTCCTCGATGAGGAGCGTTATCAAATCCTCCAGGAAGTCTATTCTATCCTCCCTTCGCTTCAGAAGACTCACCAGTCTTTCCAACCTCACCACCTCCAAGCTCGGCATCGAGGGCCTTGAGGAGTATCTCCGACATCAGCATAGAGGTGTACCTTGCGTCCCTGACTTCCAAGGCGGCGTCAATGGCCTTATCCACGTCCCCCTCCTTGAGGTAGTGTCTCGCAACGTCGGCCATAACAACCGAGCGCAGATGCAGATCCTCAAGGGCTGAACCTATTTTTCGGGCCTCCTCGACACGGCCCTTAAGGACGTAGAACCTCGCGACCTTGGCGAGTATATCCTCGCTACCGGTTTTCTCAACCACAGCTTTGATAACCCCCCAGTCCCCGCGCTCCGGTCTTTCGAGGATTGCGTTCATGATGGCCTTTCCAACCGGGAGGGAAGTTTCAGGTTCAAGAGCATAAATGAACGACGGCAGACCCCGCGGGTATCTTCTGAGCAGTTCAAGGGCCAGCTCAACCGTTTCCTCCTCGTCCCCAAGCCTCTCCATCAGCTCTGCAGCAACGTCGCCCTTCCCGCTGAGCGCAAAGGCCGTCGCAAGCTCCCGGGTGAAGGACTCCCCGAAGCGCTCCACCATCTCACCGGCAAGCTCCTCTATTAGGCCGATGTAGTTCTCAAGGACTCCCTGAGCCTTCAGGCGGTATATCAGCTCCTTAAAGGCCTGTCTGGCCCATTCCTTACTCCCCATCTCCCTGACGGTGGCCAGTGCGTTCTCGTAGCTCTTCAGGGCTATGAAAGCCTTCATAAGTTCAAGGAGGGCCTTTGAGCGGTATGGCTCGTCGGTTATGTATTCAAGGGCGAGACGTATCTTCCTCAGGCTGTAGGCAACTCTTATGGGCCTCCTCTCGATAGACCTCGCAACCTGCCTCACTATGACAACCATCGTCTCCTGCCTAAGGCGCTGGTCCTTTATTTCAACGGCGTATGTTACGGCCTCACCTATCTCACCGAGGCGGAGAAGGGATAGAGCTATGGAACGCATAACCTCATCCCTGACTTTAGCCGGGAGAAGGGCGGAGTCCTCTGAAACCTGGAGGAAAATCCTCTTGTATGAGCGTATCCCCGCCCTGCCCATCATGTATCCCACTGAAACTAGAGCCCGGAGCATTTTAAGGGGGTCGTCAACTTCCTTTGCGGTTTCGAGGGCCCTTATGAACGCTTCCCTGAAGGCCGGCTCCCTGGCCTTTGCCAGTCTCTCGCCCACCTTGGCATAGGTTATGGCCCTAACGTAGGGATCGGGAATCGAAGCGACCGACTCAAGTACTTCCTGAGCGAGCATCGGCACCACCGGAGGGAACTCAACTAATTTACTCGGAAGATTTTTAAAAGGTTGCCCAAAGCCCGGAGCATGTACGCACTAATCCTCGGGAAGAATCCCGAGCTGGGTAAGGCAGAGTTTCTCTCCTTTTCAAGGAGATTCGGGATCGGAGTGATAGTTAAGGAAGAGGGGAAAAACTGGCTCCTCTTCGAGGCGAGGGGGAGCGTTGAGAGATACTTTCGCTGGCTCGGAGGTTCCCTCAAGCTGGTTAGGGTAATCGGCGAGGGTGAGGAGGCTATAAAAGACCTCGAATACTCAAAGCTCTTCACGGTGAGCCTCTACGGGAGGGACGACTGGAGGCTCTGGAGGAAGCTCGGGAGCAAGATAAAGAGGGAGTTTAAGGCCGAAGGCCCGGCGAAGTTCTTCAAGCCGGCTAAGGTCTACGCGATGCCCGCTGAACTAATCCTGAAGGGCTTTCCCGAGGTTAAAGACTTCGTCTTCCTCTTCCGCGGGGACGGGAGCTTCTTGGTTGGAGAGACCGTTAAGGTTACAGACCCCTTCGAGCTGAAGAAGCTCGACGTTGAAAGGCCAGTTCAGAGGCCCATCCTCTCAATCCCGCCTCGACTGGCGAGGATAATGGTGAACCTCACGGAGGTTAGGAGGGGGAGCTTTTTAGACCCCTTCTGCGGGATAGGGACTGTTCTCCAAGAGTTCGTCCTTCAGGGTTTGAACGCCTACGGCAGTGACAGGGACGAGAAACGCGTAAAGGAGGCCAAGAGAAACCTCGCCTGGCTCAGGAGGGAGTTTCGCCTTAAGAACTCGGCCCATTTGGAGGTCTGCGATGCAAGGAAGTTGAAACGCTGTTTTAGACAGCGCTTTGACGCCATAGTTACCGAGCCGTACCTCGGAAAGCCCCTTCGGAGGAACCCGGACAGGGGAGAGGCAATTAAACTCGCCAACGAGCTCGACCGCTTTTACTACTCGGTCTTCGAGAGCTTTTCCGATGTCCTCAAGAGGAACGCAAAGGTCGTCTTCGTCTTCCCTGCCTACAGACTGAGTGACGGGAGGATTTACAGAAAAGAAAGAAAGTGGCCCGGAAAGCTCGGCTTCGAGGTTCTGGGGAGATACCTCGACTACGAGGAGAGGCACCGCCTAATCCGGGACATCCACGTGCTGAGGTACAGGGGTTAGCAAATGCCGAACGTCCGTTTTAGAGTTTCTTTGACCTCATCAATTTTCACAGGTCTAATCTCCCCAATGCTTTTGATAACGAGTGATTTCTCTAC
>NZ_JALUFF010000057.1 GCF_027052235.1 Thermococcus sp. | reverse complement strand
AGACCGAGCTGGAGAGGAAGAGAAATGAGTGAGATACTCATAGTTCTTCCAAAGGAGAGCTTCAAAGCCCTCAAGGGCAAGGATATAAACGCACTTCTCAGGGAAAACCTGCCGAAGGCCGAGGAGACCCTCAAGGCCGAGCGGGAGGAGTTTCTACGCAAGAAGATTACCAAGCTGGAGGAGAAGCTTCACAAGATGGAGGCAGAAATCAGGGAGCTAAGGGAGTTCTACGAGAGGGCCCTGAGGGACAAGGAGCTCATGATGGCGGAGCGCGATAGGCTCAGGAAGGAGAACGCAGAGCTTAAGGCGGAGCTTGAAAGGAAGAAAGTGCACAAACCGTGAAGGAATCGTTCATGGAGTGTGAACGAAATGAAGCTCATCATCAAACCCGATAAGGGCTTCGGGAAGATTAAGGTCGAGCTGGAGGATGAACTCGCGGGGGAGATCAAAGGGCTGAGTGAGAGGTACGGCGTTCCGGCGGAGAGGGTAATCGAGATTGCCCTAAAAGGCGAGTTCAGGGAACCCCTTGGTGAGCTTGAGGAGCTGGAGGAAAAAGCGGAAGAGCTCGAAAAAAGAGCTTGGAAGCTTGAGAAGGAGTACTCACCGCTCCGCTTTAAGGCCTACGGGCTGAGCGAGGACAACAGGATTCTCGCCAGAGAGCTGGCCAGCCTTATAGCCGAGAACAGCCAGCTCAGGCGCTTCCTTGGCCTCAAACCTGAGAGGAACCCAGAACTCAGAAGGCTTATATCCTACTACCGGAAATGAGTCAACGCGGATGATGAGAGCGAATTGCGCGGACCTGTGAAGAGAAGCACCCTCTGACGCCGCTCCGGGCGGGCCGTGACGATTCCAAGACGGGCTGAGCTTTGCTATGACGTACCCTATGAGCGCCGAGCCCGCCCGGGGCGCTTACTTCTCATTCCAAAATTCTGCCGGAAGTCTGGAAAATATACAAAAATTTATAAGTCCCTCAATCAAATACTGATACACCAATGCTGGGAGGTGTCTACCATGAGAAGAATAAGCGCATTGATAATCGCCTTAATGCTCTTGGCCCTGCTTCCGGCCCTCAATCCAGCAATGGCCGCAGGCTCGAACCTGAGTGGATATACAATCTGCGTGGATGCTGGCCACGGCGGAAAAGACCCCGGGGCCGTCGGCTACGTGGTCGAGAAGGACGTGAACCTCGCGATAGCTCTCAAAGTCGCCCATGTTCTTGAGATGGACGGCGCAAACGTCGTTCTCACGAGGGACGGCGACTACTTCGTCACACTCTCAGGAAGGGTGCAGATAGCGAACTCCGCTGACTGCGACATCTTCATCAGCATACACGCCAACTCAGGGCCGAATTCCGCGAGCGGTTTCGAGGTCTACCACTACTACGGCTCATACAAGGGAAACATATTGGCCACCTATGTTGACCAGGAGATTGACAAGCTCATCCCGCTCAGGAACAGGGGCGTTAAAGAGGCCGGCTACTACGTCCTCAAGTACACCCACATGCCCGCTATACTCATCGAGACAGGCTTTGTGACGAACTCCTACGACGCGGGCATAATAAGCGACGAGTCCTATCAGTGGAAGTACGCTTACGCTATTCTCCACGGCGTTCAGAGGTACTTTGGCGTTCCGGTTCACGACCCGGTTCCGACAGTTGAGAAAGTAAGGTTCGCCGACCACGGGAACTACTTCAGAGTGGTTCTGGATATGAGCAAGAGCGCGAACTACCACGTCTACTACACCTCCTACTCGAACGGCCACCACCTCGTCATCCAGATTGACAACGCCCAGCTGACCGACCTCGGCTGGCCGGTCTACAACGGCTGGTACTACACCTACACGGGTTCCAGCATCGCCCCGATAATATACGCGACCGAATACGGGGGGAACGTCTTTATCGTGATCGAGGTGAACACGGCCTACGCACCGTACAGCGACTTCACTCTCTCGAACCCGGACAGAATAGTCGTGGACATCTACAGCTGACCCTCTTTTCAACACTCTTTTTAAACTCCCGGCCTATTCTCAACCGGTGGTATTATGATCATAGCCGTGACCGGAACCCCAGGGGTTGGGAAGACGACCGTTTCAAAGCTCCTCGCGGAGAGGATGAACTACCGCTACGTGAACATCAGGGACTACGCTCTTGAGAAGGGCCTCGGGGAGATGAAGGGCGACGAGCTGGAGCTGGACGTTGATGAGCTGGCCGAGAACTTCGCCAAGGACTTTGGGGGGGAAGACGTGATTGTTGAGGGCCACCTGGCCCACTACATGCCCGCCGATATCGTGGTCGTCCTGAGGACACATCCGAAGCTGATCGCCGAGAGGCTGAAAGCGAGGGGCTATTCGAAGGAAAAGCTTGGAGAGAACGTCGAGGCAGAGCTTGTTGATGTCATCCTCGTGGAGGCCATAGAGGAGAACGAGAACGTCATCGAGGTTGACACGACTGGAAAAACTCCAGAGGAAGTTGTTGAGGAGATACTGGGCCTCATTGAGAGGGGAGTTAGGAGAAGGGTTGGAATCGTTGACTGGAGCGAGGCCTACGACGAGGTAATACCCTACCTGCGCCTCTGACGCCTTCTCCTCGGGATTAATCTTACGGGACTTCCGCAGTCAGGGCACACTCCCCCTGGGGGCATCTCTTTAAACCTCTTGCCACAGCCGATGCAGACGTAGTTCCAGCGGATGACACGCTTTATACCGCGCTTAAGGGTTTTAAACTCGATTCCGAGAGTTTTGGCTATGTTCTGGAGGTTGTAGTCGTCGGTGAATAGAACCCCCTTAAGCTCGTAAGCCAGTGCGAGAACCTCAATGTCGGCATCGCCCAGCTCGCCCAGCTCGCCGGTTTTTCTCGATGCTTCCTTAACCGCCTCAATGCTCTCCTTCGAGGGAACCAGGATTCTGACCTTGCCAGCGCTTATTAACCCCTCAAGGAAAAGCCTCGACTCCGGATCCTTTACCTCCTCGACGACCTTTGGAGTGGTAACGCCTTCAACGTCCACTCCTTGAATGAAGATTGCGCTGTCTATGACGTTGGGTCTCTTCATGGCCAAACCTTGGAGAAACCCTTTTTTAGATTTCCGTCGAAAGGAAAGCGGTGGGAACATGAAGGTTGACCTCAACTCCGATTTAGGCGAGAGCTTTGGTCGCTACAAGCTGGGCCTCGACGAGGAGGTGATGAAGTACATAACCAGCGCAAACATAGCAACCGGCTGGCATGCAGGAGATCCGCTCGTTATGAGGAAGACCGTAAGGTTAGCGAAAGAAAACAGCGTAGCCGTTGGCGCGCATCCGGGCTATCCTGATTTGATGGGCTTTGGCAGGAGGTACATAAAGCTTTCTCCGGAGGAGGCGAGAAACTACATCCTCTACCAGATTGGAGCTCTGTACGCCTTTGTTAAAGCCGAAGGCCTTGAGCTACAGCACGTTAAGCCCCACGGTGCACTCTACAACGCCCTCGTGAAAGAGGAGGAGCTGGCCAGAGCGGTGATAGAGGGAATAGCGGATTTTGACAGAAAGCTCATCTTCGTAACGCTCTCGGGCTCAAGGCCCGCTCAGATAGCGGAGGAGATGGGCGTCAGGGTTGCCCACGAGGTCTTCGCGGATAGAGCCTACAACCCGGACGGAACGCTCGTTTCCCGCTCGAAACCCGGGGCGGTGATAGGCGACGCGGAAGAGATAGTCGAGCGCGTTGTTTCGATGGTCAAGGATGGCGGAGTGAGGGCGATAAACGGCGAGTGGGTGGAACTTAAAGCTGACACAATCTGCGTCCACGGGGACAACCCGAAAGCTGTGGAGATAGCCTCGATGGTGAGGAAGGCACTTGAGGCGGAGGGAGTTAAGGTAGTGCCGATGGGGGAGTTCATCAGATGAAGGCCAGGGAAAGATTAGAGGGGAGAAAACTCAACGAATTTCGACGGGATGTGGAGCTGGCTTTTGGAATATTTGAGGAAGAGATTAGCGTGGAAGACCTTAGAAGGGAGTGGGACAGAAAAAGGTGAGACCATGAAAATCAAACCCCTTGGCGACTCTGCGCTTCTCGTTTCCTTTGGAGAGGTCATAGACGATGAAATAAATGCCAGGGTTCACGCAATAGCAAGGGTAATAGAAGAGTCAAACTTCGAGTGGCTGGTCGAGACGGTTCCCGCTTACTCCTCACTTCTGGTCATCTACGACCCGCTGAAGGTTTCCTACTCGGAAGTCGAGGCATCCATAGACCCGTTGCTGAACGCTGAGGGGAGGGCCTTTGAGAGAAAACTCGTGGAAGTTCCCGTTGTTTACGGTGGCAAATACGGCCCGGACATCGAGTTCGTGGCTAACTACAACGGTTTGAGCGTCGATGATGTCATTGAGATACACTCCAAACCAGTTTACAGGGTTTATTTCCTCGGCTTCCTTCCCGGATTTGCTTACCTCGGCGGGATGGACGAGAGAATAGCAACACCCCGTCTGGAAAAGCCCCGCCTGAAGGTGCCAGCGGGCTCTGTGGGAATAGCGGGAAAGCAGACCGGCATCTACCCACTCGAAAGTCCCGGTGGCTGGCGTCTCATCGGGAGAACACCGTTGAGGCTTTTCAACCCTGCAAAAGAACCGCCAACCCTCCTCCAGCCGGGCGACAGGGTGAAGTTCGTGCCCATAGACGAGGAGGAGTTCAGGGAGATCTACCTGGAAGAATGGGGTGAAGGCGTTGATTGAGCTCCTCCGCGTTCCGTCTTTGCTAACGGTTCAGGACTCTGGAAGACCCGGTTACAGAAAACTCGGCGTTCCCGTCTCTGGTTACATGGACGATTGGTCCGCGAGGATAGCCAACTACCTCGTCGGGAATCCCGGAAACACCCCGCTTTTGGAGTTCCTCTTCGCCGGGCCGACACTGAGGTTCAACGCCTCAGCGGTCTTTGCCGTTGTTGGAGACGTCGAGGTCAGGCTCAACGGCGCCCCAATAGACCCCTGGACGAGCTATTGGGCGAAAAGGGGCGACGTTCTTGAGGTCGGAACTTTGAAGGGAGGTCTCTACGGCTACATAGCCTTCGCTGGTGGAATAAAGTGCGAGAAACTCTTGGGCAGCTGCTCCGCCTATCCGAGGGCAAAGCTCGGGAGACCGCTGAAGGCAGGGGATAGGTTAAGCCTCGGCTACGCTCTTTTAACGGGCAGGGAAGGGCGCTATCTGCCCCCTGAACTAAGACCGGATTATTCAGGAAACAAGAGGGAAATAAGGGTTGTCCTCGGGCCGAACCTTGAGCACTTTACTGGCGAGGGCGTTGAGACGTTTCTAAGCAAGACTTACACCGTAACCCCGGAATCCGACAGGATGGGCTATCGCCTTGAGGGGCCGGCTATTGAGCACTCCAAAGCGGGAGCCGACATCGTAACCGAACCGCTTACACCTGGAGCCGTTCAGGTTCCCACGAACGGAAGGCCGATAGTTATGATGCGAGATGCCCAGACGACCGGTGGCTACGCGAAGATAGCGACTGTGGTGAGCGCTGACCTTCACCTCTTGGCCCAGAGCAGGCCCGGGACGAAGGTGCGCTTTAGAGAGGTTGGAGTTGAGGAAGCCCGGGAAATACTCAGGAGAGGGGAGAAGAGGATGGAAGCCATGAGGGCCTTTTTGGAAGGAAAAATGAGGGCGTATAAGGTGAAGGTTGGTGGAGAAGAGTTCACGACTTTTGCTGGGCCTTCTTCCTCATCACCTTGACGACCTTGTAGGTTTTTCCGTCGCACTCGACTTCGCCGGTCACCTCTATAACCTTCACGGAGTCGCCCTCGAAAAGGCCCTCCGGGCGGAAGATGTCAATCTTTTTGGGGTCACTGCACTCCTCGAACTTCAGCTGGATTATCGAGCCGACTATCGCCAGCCTTGGTTCGACGGCCACCTCTATGCTGGGCTCAACGACCTCAACGACACGAACCTTCCCCTCGTGGAGGGGACAGGAGTGGGAGGGCATACTCCTTACGCGGAGTATCTTGTACCTCCTTCCCGGTTCGAGGTTTCCAACGCAAACTCCTGCCAGTTTGCAGGTCTTGCAGGGCTCAGCGGGGCCGTAGAAGATAAACTCAAGACCCGGCTTGGCAAGCTTTTCACCAACTAACGTGATTATGGCCATTTCAATCACCTCCCGATGAAACGATGATCAGATTACTCCGGTTATTTTAGCGGCCCTCTCAGCTGCTTCCCTCGTTAAACCGTCCTTCCCGAGGATTGTATAACGCTCGGACCTTATCGTGTGGGCTATAGTGAGGGCCTCGACCACAACCTCGGGCTCGATTCCAAGCTCGTATGCGGTTGTTGGTGCGCCCACCCTCTTTAACGTTTCCCTGATTCTCTCCCACTTAAGCCCGTGGAGATAGGCCATTATTATCGTCCCGAGGCCCACCTGTTCGCCGTGCAGGGCCGGTTTCTCAAGGAGCATGTCGAGGGCGTGGCTGAAGAGATGCTCGGCACCGCTGGCAGGCCTTGAAGAGCCGGCTATGCTCATGGCAACGCCACTGGATATGAGGCCCTTCACGACCTTCCTCACCGATTCCTCGTTGCCGAGTCTTATTATGTCGGCGTTCTTTATGACCATCTTGGCGCTCATGAGGGAAAGCGATGCTGCATACTCGCTGTAGTATTCCCCCTTTATCCTGTGGGCCAGTTGCCAGTCCTTTACAGCGGTCAGGTTGCTTATCGTGTCCCCAACTCCAGCGGCGAGGTAGCGGTAGGGGGCGGTCTTTATCACCGTCACGTCCGCTATGACCGCTATCGGCGGAACCGCCTTGACCGATGTCTTGGCTCCCAGGTCCCTTATCGAGGCGTTTGCACTCGCTATGCCGTCGTGGGAGGCAGTGGTGGGAAAGCTTATGAAGGGAACGCCTGTTTTAAAGGAAGCTAACTTGGCGACGTCTATTATGCTCCCACCGCCGACCGCTATCGTCCACTGGGCGTTTTCGTCCCTTATGGCCTCGATGGTGCGCTGGACTTCCTCCATGGTCGCGCCCTTCCTTATGAGCACCCCCTTTACCTCGTAGGCCTGCCCGAGGTTGCGCTCTATTTCAGCCCCCGCTATCTCCCGCGTCCTCGGACCGTAGAGCACCAGCGCTTTCTCGCCCAGCCCGAGCCTTCTGGCGACGTTGACGACTTCCCCCTTGAGGTTCTCGCCGAGCAGTACCTCACGGGGAAGTTGCATGAGGTGAAGCCTCTTCTCCATTTTCCATTCCCCTACTCATTCGGTGGGAAAAGCTTTAAGGCTATCGGAACAACCGTCTATGGTGGTCAAATGGGCCTTTACGAGTTCTTTTACAGGTATTTCGTGGCGCCGATAAAGTACAACGAGGGCTACAACGCCGTCAACACCCTCGTTTATGCGCTGATCCTCGGCATCGCGGTAATACTGCTCTACGAGATGCTCAAAAAGATGAAGGTCAGGGTGGACGAGCGCTTTTTTCTGGCCCTCGTACCCTACATCCTCCTCGGTCCCCTTATGAGGAGCGCCACCGACCTGGGCGCCCTCCCGAGGACCTACCTCACCGTCAGCCCCGGGGGGTACTTCGTTATAGCGTCCTTCGCGATAGCTTCCCTCTTCGTCGTCTGGAGGCACGTGAGGCCGGGGGAGGAGCTCTACCCCCTCTACCGCGACTTCGGATGGGTTCTCGTCGGCGGGATGCTCTTCGTTATGCTCATCAACTGGGAAAAGTTCTCCGTAAGGTGGGGCTACTTTAAGTACTTCATTCCGGCACTGACCATTTCCGAGGCCTTCATCTGGCTCCTCGCGAGAAAGTTCGAGCTGGTCAGGAACAACAGGGTGATATTCTACACCCACTTCTACGACGCGACGACGACCTTCGTCGGCATACAGTTCTTCGGCTTCTGGGAGCAACACGTTCTGGCCAGGTGGCTGATCGACTCCTTCGGAACGCCGGCTGTGATGTACCTCGAAAAGCTCCTCATAATAACGCCCGTCGTTTACATCCTCGACAGGCTGATGGAGGAAGAAGACCCGGACCTAATCAACTTCGTGAAGCTCGCGATATTCATCCTCGGCTTCGGGCCGGGGACGAGAAACCTGCTCATAACCCTGCTCTCGGGGTGAGAATATGGAGTTCGGATGGAACGAGATAGCCTTCAACATGGGGAAAGAGCTTGAGCGTAGAATCCTCCCCCTCTTCGGAACGAAAAAAGCTGGGGAAACCGTTGGGAGGAACGTAAGCGGTGACGTCACCAAGTACGTTGACAAGGTCGCCGAGAACCTTATACTCAACCACCTGAACCCTCTAGGCGTGAACGTTGTGAGCGAGGAAGTAGGAGAGATAGACAACGGGAGCGATTACACGGTCATTGTTGACCCGCTCGACGGTTCCTACAACTTCTCAGAGGGAATCCCGGTGTTTGCCTTCAGCTTCGCTGTCCACAAGGGAAAAAGGCCCGTTTACGGTGCAATCTACGAGTTCATCACGAAGAACTTCTACGAGGCCCTCCCGGGCGAGGGGGCCTATCTAAACGGCAAGAGGATATGGGTCAACACCCCCGAACCAGAAAAGGAGGCCCTCAGCTTCTACACGAGGGGCCGGTGCACCGGAATCATAAAGAAGGTCAAAAGAATAAGGGTTCTCGGTGCCATAGCAGTCGAGCTGGCATACGTTGCGAGGGGTTCGCTCGACGGCGTTTTCGACATAAGGAACTACGTCAGGCCGACGGACATTGCCGCGGGAGTGCTGCTCGTGAGGGAAGCGGGGGGAATTGTAACGGACGAGAGAGGGAGGGAACTTGAAGTTCCGGCCAGTGCGACGATGAACATGAACATAATCGCGGTCGCCAACGAGAGACTCCTAAAGCTAATACTGGAGGAGCTGGAAAATGAGCCTTGAAAGATACTTTTACCGCTACGGGAAAGCCACATTCACCCTCTTCCTCCTCAACGTCGGAGTCTACACAGTAGAGGCAGTTCTGAGCAGAAACCCCTTCTTCATCAGCAACAGGGTTCTGGCGTTCCTCGGCCAGTGGAACTACGCTGTTACTCACGGGGCATGGTGGCAACTCTTCACCGCGATGTTCGTCCACGTCAACATCATCCACATAGGTTTCAATATGTACTTTCTCCTCGTCCTGGGGAGCCAGCTGGAGAGAATCCTCGGGCCAAAGCGCCTTGCGCTGACCTACGTCCTCTCGGGCCTCACCGGGAACCTGCTAACACTGGCCGTTGTGGCCCCCAATGTTATCAGCGCTGGGGCAAGCGGTGCCCTCTTCGGCATCGCTGGAGCGCTTATAACGATAAACGGGGTCATCGGGAGGAACCTGCAGGGGGCGATAATAAACGCCTTTGTCCTCTTCCTCCTCAACAGCATCCTTCCGGGGGTCAACGCCTACGCCCACCTCGGGGGCCTGCTCATGGGGATGCTCATAGGCTACTACTACGGCCAGAAGATACGCAGGAAGCTCTCCTTGGCCTACGGCTACTGGTGATTTCCCTTTAGTCTTTGTCAGAAGAGTTCGCTGGTGCGGGGGCGGGGATTTGAACCCCGGAACCCCTACGGGACGGGACCCTCAATCCCGCGCCTTTGACCAGGCTCGGCAACCCCCGCGTTGCCAAATATAGGGAACGGAGAGTGTTTATAAAGTTTGCGGTGCCTCAACCGGGAGCTCCCTGAACTCCCTGTGGAGGAGAAAGCGCTCCCTGGGCTCCAACGTCTCCTCATCCACGAGGACTATCATCCCAGCATTCTTGGTGAAGAGATAATCCTTGAGTGTAACCAGGAACTTGAAGACTGCGTCAAAGCCGTTGTTGAGGATGAGGTATTCAAGTCCATCTATCACTATGAAGGTGTTCTTATCAGCCTCGCTGAGAAGCCTGTGGAGTATGGGGGCGAGCTTGGTCGGCGGAACGGCGTCCTCAGCGGGAACGGAGCTGAGCCAGAGGTGGGGAACGTTTTTCTTCCTGTAGGGTTCGGGATTACGGGTTATCGCTATAACCTTACGGCCCTTGAGGAGCTCAAGGAGGGCCTCGACTGGCATCGGTGGGCATATAAAAGCTCCAGAGGGGAGAACAGAAGCACCTCCAACGACAACGCGGGGCCTTACCCTCAGCCTTTTCTTCATTCTAACCCCCGCAAAGAGGATTAGGAACATCCCAACCGCAACGAGAACATCATCGAGAATCTTTGTAATCGGGGAGATTATCACGTCGTTCATTACGTTTTCTGCATAGCCCGCCCAGAAAATTATAAGACCTAAAAGGACGTAGTACCAAGTTCTTCTGCCAAAGTATGAGGCAATCCATCCCCTGACACTGTAAACGGTGTAGATGGCGAGAGAAAGCATTGAGAACGCCAACACCTCGGCGAGCAACTTTACCGCATGATACGAGCCATCCATGGTTTAATATTGGATTTCAAGCTTAAAAACCTGGGCCCAGCACCGAAAAATTTATAAGTGCCCCCGGCCTCTATGGTTTCGGGTCGTGGGCCGGTAGCTTAGCCTGGTTAGAGCGGCGGACTCTTAATCCGCAGGTCGGGGGTTCAAATCCCCCCCGGCCCGCCAAAACGCGTTTCTCCTCGGCGCGTTCTGAGGAAAGGGCGCGTTTGAGACTTCAGCGTAAGGAGCTAAAAAGATGAGTTTTGAAGAGCTTGGCTTATCCAGGGCCTCAGTTGAGGCCGTTAAAAAGAAGGGCTTCTCCAGTCCAACAGATGTACAGAAGGAGGTCATTCCAATCCTCCTTGAAAAAAATAGTGACATTGTGGGCCAGTCCAAGACCGGTAGCGGTAAGACCGCGGCATTTGGTCTGCCGATTCTCGACATGATAGACGAAAACTTGAGGGAGGTTCAGGCCCTTATTCTGACCCCAACGAGAGAACTCGCCATACAGGTGAGTGAAGAACTCCGCTCCCTCAGGGGAAGGAGGAGGGTTCATATATACGCGATTTACGGTGGTCAGCCGATAGGCCCCCAGATGAGGGCCCTTGAGAGGGGAACACAGATAGTAGTGGGAACACCCGGGAGGGTTCTCGACCACATAAGGCGCGGAACCCTCAAACTCGACTCGATCCGCTTCTTAGTCCTGGACGAAGCTGATAGGATGCTCGACATGGGCTTCCAAGAGGACATAGAAGCAATTTTCAGGGCTAGCCCTAAAGAAAAGAGGGTTCTTATGTTCTCCGCCACGATGCCAATGGATGTCCTTCTGCTTGCCAAGAAGTACATGAGGAACCCAGAGGTTGTCATCGTCAGCAGGGACGAGCTCGTTCCGGGGGAAGTTGAGCAGGAGTACATCGAGGCCGTTCCGTCAAGGAGGTACGAAATACTCAAGAAAATCCTCTTAGATGGGTTTTACGGCATAGTTTTCTGCCAGACGAAGGTGGAAACCCGGGAGCTGGCCGAGAGGCTTAGGAGAGACGGCTTTAAGGCCGAGGCCCTCAACGGCGACATGAGCCAGCCTTCGAGGGAGAGAACCTTCAGGCGCTTCAAAGAAGGCCGAACTAAAATCCTTGTTGCAACGGATGTGGCAGCCAGGGGACTGGATGTTCAGGACATAAGCCACGTCGTCAACTACTCGATACCCATGAACACCGAACAGTACATCCACAGGATAGGCAGAACCGGGAGAATGGGAAAGAAGGGGAAGGCAATAACCTTCATCCAGCCCGGGGAGCTCAGGAGGTTCAGGTACATAGCCAAACAGGCAGGAGTTGACGTCAAAAAATCGGAGCTTAGCGAGGAACTGCCGAGGGAATACCGCGAGATGGTGAGAAGGGACGAGCTTGAGAACGAATACAGGCAGAGATGGGGCAGAAACAGGCCTAAGGGAAGGAAAAGGCGCTATTAGGCCGGTCTGAGCCTACCCCCTTCTTATTCTCGTTTTGTAGCCTTTTCAAGAAAGTTCCGGGAGAGAAAAGTGAAGGGAGCTGGCGCCGGGGCAGGGATTTGAACCCTGGCGGGCTAACGCCCACGGACTCTCCAGGCCCGCGCCTTCCCAGGCTAGGCTACCCCGGCGCATAAAAGGGAATCATGAGATGAGCTCGATTTCGATGGTAACATCTTCCGGAACGCGGATGCGCATGATCTGGCGCATGGCCCTTTCGTCGGCTTCAATATCGACGAGCCTCTTGTGGACGCGGAGCTCAAACCTGTCGAAGGTGGCAGTTCCTTCTCCGTCAGGGCTCTTTCTGGTGGTAATCCTTATCCTCTTCGTTGGAAGCGGTATCGGTCCGCTCATCCTGACGCCGGTTCTCTCGGCGATCTGCTTGATCTGATCGGTGACCTCGTTGAGGGCCTTAATGTTGGTGCTCGCAAGTTTAATCCTCGCCTTCTGCATTTCCGTCCCTCCTAAGGTTTAGGAAGTAATGGAAAGGGAGAAGGCCTTCACTCGGCCTTCTGGATGGAGATGACCATACCGGCGGCGACGGTCTGGCCCATGTCACGGATAGCAAAGCGACCCATCTGCGGTATCTCCTTGACCGGCTCGATGACCATTGCCTTGGTCGGCCTGAGGATGACGATTGCTGAGTCACCGGTCTTGATGAACTGCGGGTTCTCCTCGACGATGTTACCGGTCCTCGGGTCAAGCTTGGCGAGGATCTGCTCGAACCTGACCGCGACCTGGGTGGTGTGGGCGTGGAGCACCGGGGTGTAGCCGACGGTTATAGCGGTCGGGTGGTTGAGGACGATGATCTGGGCCTTGAAGGTGTCCTTCGGCCTGACAACGGTCGGCGGGTTGGTAGTGTGTCCGGCAACGTCACCGCGCTTTATGTCGTTCTTACCAACGCCACGGACGTTGAATCCGATGTTGTCACCCGGGTAGGCCTCCTGGAGTGGCTCGTGGTGCATCTCGATGGACTTAACCTCACCCTGAATCGGCTTGTGGAAGATCGTGCTTGCGGGCTCGAAGATGACGACGTCGCCAACCCTGAGCACACCGGTCTCTACCCTGCCAACCGGGACGGTACCGACACCCTTGATGGAGTAGACGTCCTGTATCGGTATGCGGAGCGGCTTGTCGATCGGCTTCGGCGGCTCGGGTATCTGGTCGAGGGCCTCGATGAGGGTCGGACCCTTGTACCAGGGCATCTTGTCGCTCCTCTTGACGACGTTGTCACCCTCCCAAGCGCTTATCGGAATGACCGGGAAGTTCTTGTAGCCGAGCATCTTGAGGAGCTTCTCGACCTGGGCCTTGACCTTCTCGAAGGCCTTCTGGTCGTAGTTGACCATGTCCATCTTGTTGATGGCAACTATGATGTGGTTGATACCGAGGGTCCTGGCAAGGAAGGCGTGCTCCTTGGTCTGGGGCATGACACCGTCGGTGACCGCAACTACGAGAACGGCGGCGTCGGCCTGGCTGGCACCGGTGATCATGTTCTTAACGAAGTCCCTGTGGCCCGGAGCGTCGATGATGGTGATGTACCTGTGCGGGGTCTCGAACTTGGTGTGGGCGACGTCGATGGTGATACCCCTCTCGCGCTCCTCCTTGAGCCTGTCCATGACCCAGGCGAACTTGAAGGACTTACCCTTCTCACCCATCTCCTCGAACTTCTTGATGATGTTCTCCGGTATGTTCGCTGTGTCGAAGAGCAGTCTTCCGATGGTGGTGCTCTTGCCGTGGTCGACGTGGCCGATAAACACTATATTAACGTGTGGCTTCTCCTTTGCCATTTTCAAACACCTCCAAATTTTGGTCTAGTCCGATTGACTAGGACGGCTTTTTAAATCTTTCGAACCTCGGCCCCCTCGGGCGGGAAACCCGCCGTTTACGGGGAGGCCTCATGAGTTCCGAGCTAAGTTGAGAAGCAGGTTTAAAAAGTTAACTATAAAGTTTTTGAACTTACTATGCCTCCTTTCATGTTTTATTGATTTTTCGCTCCGAACAGCAGTATGTTCATTGGCATCTACTAAATTACATTCTACTTTGCTATTCATTAGTCAATAATGAAATTTGTTAAGAACTGTAACACTCTATCCTTGCTGTGAAATCTACCCTCGACTTTATCTCCATCGGTAAATTTTACGTATACTTCATATTCTTTAAATTCATTTTCCTCAGAATTAACTTCAGCATATTCCTTAACGAATTCAATGGCATCTTCTACTCTATGAAAGATTTTCTCGTTTCCGAATAAAGGAATTACTATGACTTTTTCAACTTGCCTCAACAAAGACTGTTTTAAGCTATTCATAAATTTGTCATATTCGGGTTTTATTTTCTCCTTTATGCATTGTTCTATATCCTCAAGATCTTTGTCAGATAGAGATTCCCAGCGCCTAATAAGTTCCTCTTTTACTTCATCTGGAGCATCTTCGGGATAATTTAAGTCTATATCCTTCCTCTTGAAACATTCGACAATAACACTAAAGGGTACATGCAGAACGTGAATACCATTGGAAACTAATTGGTTGATTCCTCCATCTGTAAATTCCCCAGCAAGTATTGCACCAACAAATGAACAGGTGTCTTTATATGTCTCTCTGAGAGGCAGCAGGGCTCCTTCTATCTCACCAGCTTTATTGCGAGAATGTTTTGTGTATCTTCTCCAAGCTAGTTCTATAAATGCCACAGGTTTACCTCTTCGTTCAAAAGAGCCATCCTTCTCAATAACAAAATCCATGTCATGGGGGTTTCCCTTATTGTCTATCCATGTTACTTTCTTTTTTTTACCTCTTACTTTTGGTCGTGGTCCTTTTCTATCGCAATAAAATCCATGCCTCTGAGAAAAAGAGACTAAATCTTTCCCAAACATTTCCTCTATAAAGTTACCAATCATTTGTCCTAGTTTATGTCCTGGGGACGTAACCATTGTTTTCACCTCACCCAAAGGATTCCCTCTTTTAATGGAACGTTATGTTTTCTAGTTTTCCATTTTATATTTCTGTCCCGTATTTTTTCAAAATAGTACTTATTAAAACCAACATGAATAGCTAACCTACCTAGCCACTCCTCAACAGGGACGTAAATTCCATATGGAGCAGAATCCCCAATAACAATTGCCATAGTGCAATCTTGTTTGCACATACGTCTCATGTTTTTCAGAGCTAGATACAAATCATAAAAATATGCTGCAACCATTAGGTGATATTTCTTTTTTCCCCCATGTTTTAATCTCTCCTCTGCTAATTTATAACAAACGTCTTTTAAATCATCATATATTGGCGTGTGTTTTAGGTTGTTTAATAACTGCTCCAATTTGACATTTTCATATGAAAAGTGCTGCGTGCAAGATCTTATCAAGTACTTTCTCGCTTTTTCGTGAAGATCTCTCCAAGTATTAACTTCCCCCCAGAAACTTAACTCTAATCTTACTGCATCTGCATAATCATAATTGTTTGCATAAGGAGGAGATGTTATAATTAAATCCACACTGTTGGAAGGAATTTTATGGGTGTAACGGATATCATCTTGGATTAATGCTCCTGTTGGCCGTGCATTTTTTTGGAAGTATTCAATGTCTTGGATCATTATAGAAATCTGTTTCTGAAATGCTAAATATGGGGAAAGGTATGTTTTCTTCTTTTTATTGGGCAGAACATACTGCCATGGGGCAGTACCCTTATTCGAAGTTTGACGAAGTATAGCTGTGATAGCAAGCCATATGATTTTAGATTCGGGGGAATCATCATTATAAAACTGCCATGCCAACCTCAAAGAGTTTAAATCTTCCAACACATTAGTTGGATACATTCTTCTGATGAGAGAGGGATACTCCACTAATTCCCATTTTTTAGACTTGGCAGCATTCAGCACTTTCATTGCAAGTGTATTTAGATTATTAATATTTACATCCTTCCAAGATAACTTAATTGTAGCAATTTTCCCAATAAACGGATGTGCCTCTATACCATATGCCCTTATACCCAGTTCTTCTGCAGCAAGGATTGTAGTCCCTGTTCCAGCAAAAGGATCCAACACGGTAATATCATTATCTCCTTGTTGCGTTAACCTCCATTTTATGACCTTCTTAACCCACTCTGCAGAAAAACCCGCTGGGAAACGGAACCACCTATGAATGGGGAGGGACATATTATCTACAAAATTCGTGTCATTAGGTCTCCATGTTACATTATCGTTTATTTTTGTACTATGCACATACTCAAGTAGTGTTTGTTGCCTGATATTATCCATCCCTCCACTCCCCCTAAGATTTTTTGTTATTACAACTATGCAACTCTATCTCAACGTAGTAGCTGTAATTGATAAAGTTTCGGATATGCGGGATAGGTCTACCAAGTAATTACCATTTATATTCTCCGGGGTATTTCCTTTTAAAAATTTTAGCTAATTAAAAAAGCAATAGAAAAACGATAGAAATGAAACAGTCAACGAAACAATGAACTCACTGCTGCGGGCAGACGTCCTTCTCGGTCGGCGGGTTCGGGTCGAGGCCCTTCCTCTGGCGTATCTGTCTGATTATCTGCTGGGCGAGCTCGGTTGGAACGCGCTTGAAGCCGGCGTGCTCGGTGCTCCAGAGGGCCCTTCCGCTGGTGGCACCACGTATCGCTCCGGCGAACCCGAACATCTCCGCGACCGGCGCCTCGGCGATGATTATCATGACCTCTCCTTCCTGCCTCATATCGATGAGCTGACCGCGCCTCTGGTTGATCTCCCTGCTGACTGCACCCATGTACTCGTAGGGCACGTTGATGATGACCTTCTGGTAGGGCTCGTAGAGGACCGGACCGGCCTTCATCATGGCACAGTGGATCGCCGTCCTTATCGCGGGGTAAATCTGGGCCGGACCGCGGTGGACGTTGTCCTCGTGGATCTTCGCATCGTGAAGCCTGACGATGACCTTCATGACCGGCTCCCTAGCCAGCGGTCCCTCGTCCATCGCCATGTGGAAGCCGTCCACGAGCAGGTCCATGACCTCGTTGAGGTACTGGATACCCTTGGTGTTGTCGAAGAACATGTTGCCGTTGTAGACGTCAACGATGCCCTTGGCCATCTCGTAGTCCATTCCGAGTTCGGCGAGCTTTTTAGCGACCTCCTTCGGGTTCTTGGGCCTGCCCTCGGGGATTATTCCCTCGCGGATGGCCTGGTATATCTCGTCCGGCATTGGCTCGACGGTGATGTAGAACCTGTTGTGCTTGTTCGGGGACTTCCCCTCGACGATTGGGCTCGGTCTGCTGATGCTCTCGCGGTAGACGACTATCGGTGGGCTAACGTCGACGTCTATCTTCCAGTCCTCCTTGAGCTTGACGAGCTTGACCTCAAGGTGGAGCTCACCCATACCGCTGAGGAGGTGCTGGCCTGTCTCCTCGTCGATCTTGACGTGCAGAGTTGGGTCTTCCTTGGCGAGCTGTCTCAGGGCCTCGATGAGCCTCGGGAGATCCTTGACGTTCTTCGCCTCAATTGCCACGGTAACAACCGGCTCGCTCACGTAGTGGAGGGCCTCAAAGGGCTCTATCGGCTCCTGGGCGACGGTCTCACCGGCCATCGCATCGCGGAGACCGGTTACCGCGACGATGTTACCAGCGGGAACAGCCTCCATGTTTATCCTCTCCGGGCCCATGTAGATACCGACTTGCTGTATTCTGGCTTTTCTCTTGCTGTTGATGAGGTAGACCTCCATTCCGCTCTTCACGGTTCCGCTCCAGACTCTTCCAGTTGCTACCTCACCGGCGTGCTTGTCGATGATTATCTTGGTGACGACCATGACCATCTTGCCCTTTGGATCACAGCGAAGCATGGCTTGGCCGACCTCGCTGTTTATGTCACCCCTCCAGAGGTGCGGAATCCTGTACTTCTGGGCCTCAACCGGGTTCGGGAGGTGTCTGACAACCATATCGAGAACCACGACGTGCAGCGGTGCCTTCTTCCTGAGGGTCTTTAAATCACCGGCGTTGGTAAGCTCGACAATGTCCTTGAAGGTGACGCCGGTCTTCTTCATGAAGGGCACACTGAGCGCCCAGTTGTAGTATGCACTGCCGAAAGCGACGCTTCCGTCCTCGACCCTAACCATCCACTGGTTCTTGAACTCCTCAGGGGCGTAGCGCTTTATGAGCCTGTTGACGTCGGTGATTATCTTGGCGAACCTCTGGAGTATCTCGTTCGGCCCGAGCTTGAGCTCCTTTATAAGGCGGTCAACCTTGTTGATGAAGAGAACGGGCTTGACGTACTCGCGAAGGGCCTGCCTGAGGACGGTCTCGGTCTGGGGCATGACGCCCTCGACGGCGTCGACAACTATAATCGCACCGTCTATCGCACGCATGGCCCTTGTAACGTCACCGCCGAAGTCGACGTGACCCGGGGTGTCGATGAGGTTGATGAGGTATTCCTTGCCCTCGTACTCGTGAACCATCGAAACGTTGGCCGCGTTGATGGTGATTCCCCTTGCCTGCTCCTGCTCGTCGAAGTCAAGGACGAGCTGTTTTCCAGCGAGCTCCTCGCTTATCATTCCAGCTCCAGCCAGAAGGTTGTCGCTCAGGGTCGTCTTACCGTGGTCAATGTGAGCGGCGATACCCATGTTCCTGATTCTCTCAGGCTGGGTCATGAGCTCCTTAATCTTCGCAATCATCTCTTCCCTTCTTCCCATACACATCACCATCCTTGGATGAGCTTGTCGGCTTAACTTAAAAGGCCCGGTTATAAAGCTTTTCCCGGTGGAACTTCAGGCCGGCGGAGGGGCACGTAGGACTACTTAAGGATTTCGGAGACAAACCGCTCAGCTTTCCGGAAGATGGAAGGCTCCGCGTAAACTCCCCAGCGCCAGTAACTCTCCCGGACATTGACCAGCGCCCTGACAAGTGGAGAAACGTCGCTTAGTCTCTTCACCTCTCCTCCAACAAGAACGAAGGCGTTCCTCTCCTCGAACTTGGGCTTTGGTGGATAGTCAACAAGGGCGAGGTGCCCGAACTCACCCTCAAGCTCTGCCTTAAGCTCCTCGATAACGTCCCCTCCGGGGTCTTCACTGCTCAAAAGGACCCGCTTGTAGAGCCTCCTCTCATCAACGGCTTTAATAAGCTCCATGACTTCGGGTTTCTCGCCCCTTCTCAGCCTCGCAACGAGATCAACCTCATCCATAGAGCGTATCTCCCCAAGAGATATCCCCTCAAGCTCCACCGCTTTCACAACCATCGTTCCGGCGATTCTCGCGGTGTGGTGCTGGTAAACGGTGGGATACATCATGCTCCTCGCAAGGAGAAGGTTCTGACCGGCCATGATACCCTTCTCAAGGAGTATAAGCCTGTTCCCATCCCAGCGAAGGTTTCTCACAAGCCTTTCAAGGTCAACTATGCCGTAGGCGACGCCGGTGTAGTAGGCATCGCGCACGAGGTAGTCCATCCTGTCGGCATCTATGTCACCGCTGACGAGCGGGTTTTTCAGGAGGTTCTCAAGCTCCTTGATGGAAAAGCTCTCTCCTAGAATATCGCCGATTTCACCGCGCTTTATGAGCCAGCGCGTGTTCTCCTCGTGCTTAGGGAATAGGGCCTCAAGGGTGTGGGAAAATGGGTAGTGGCCGAGGTCGTGAAGCAGGGCCGCGTAGATAACACCCTCATCGATTTCAGGGTTTCTAGTCGAGACGAGCCTAGCCAAGTGGTAAGTTCCGAGGGAGTGCTCGAAGCGTGTATGTCTGGCTGATGGATAGACGAGATAGGCCAGGCCGAGCTGGGTTATCCTCCGCAGACGCTGGAACTCGGGGGTATCAACCAGCCTCACCGCGAAGTCGTCAAGTTCTATTCCCCCGTGAACCGGGTCGTGGATGAGCTTCATCTCCACCACGTCAGTAAACGTTCTTTCTTTTTCCAATCTTCAGGATTTTTATTACTCTTCTCCTTTTTGTGATTTGTGATACTCGAAGATAGCCCGATAGTCCTCCACGCGGAGACTATAGACGTTACCGTGCCCTTTAAGCTTTTGAACGTCATTAGTCTTGTTCTCAAAGCCCATTCTTCACCACGTCCCACTCAAGGAACTCGTCATTTCAGCGCTATGTAATTGACCGAACCTCCCAGTACTCCGGTTCAACTTCCTCAATCAGTTGAAGTTACCTCCATAAGCTCCCTTAGGAACCGTTCTATCTCACCTATCCTGTGAAGCACTTCTACGAGCGTAACGTCTATTCTCTCACCCATGGAAGGATTGAAAAAAAGGAATAAATCCCTGTGCTTAGCTCCACGTCTCCGCTATTACATCATGCTTGTGGATGCTCTCCTGGCTGATTACGCGCACGTGGATTCTGCCCCTGAAGCGCTCCTTGGCCTTGGAGAATATCTCCCTTGCAACGTCCTCGACGAACTTGGGGTTTTCAAACATCCTTTGAACGACGGCGTTCTCGTCCGGTGTCTTGAGGAGCGTATAGGTCGGACTGCTGAAGGAACTCTCAACGACGTCTATCATGTCTTCAAGCGGTATCTCCTCGTCGAAGGGGGCCCTAACCTCAAGCTCTCCCACAGCGCGCTGGATGTGGGTCTTCCCGTCGTTGTTGGCCATTGCGTGCGGACAGACCGTGTTGCCTATAACCTTAACGCGGAGAACCTTCTCAAAGGAGCCGTCCTCGTTCTTTATGACCCCGACTTCAACATCGTAGGGCTCGTAGGAGACCCTCCCGCTGGCCGGGGTCTCGCGGGGGATTATGAGGTGCGTCCTTATCCAGACCTCAGCCCTCTTGTGCGGGTGCTTCCCCTCAAGCCGTTTTATTATGCACCGGCCGAGCTCCTCAAGAGAAGTGTGCGCTTCCCTCACTTCCTCTTCAACCGCCTCGCTCATCGCTTCCGTTATGCTCTCAACGAGCCGGCTCATGTGGATGCCCTTCTTTTCGGCCGGGAGGTCTATGGTGACCTCGAAGACCGGGAGGAATGTGTACACCCTTCCCTTCCAGTTTATCTTTGCAACACTCCTGAGGTTGGTTATCCCGACTTTTCTCAGGGGTTCGCGTATTGCAGGCCTCTCCTCCTGGGTCTCTATCATTTCTCTCACCCGAAGCCCATACTTCGCTGTCCTTTTAAAGCTCACCGCAGAAGTCCAGGAGAAACTCCCTCACCCTCTCCCTGAGTCCCTCCTCAAGGGAAACTCCACTTCCATCCACTACAACCCCATCTCCAATCCGGGATATCTCATAGCCGAAAATTCCCAGTTTGGTTCCATCAAAGAACCTCAGCACATCGTCTCCCCCCGCGGTGAAAAAGTCCGGAAGCCAGTAGTTGTACCTGCCCTCAAGTCTTGGGTAAATCAGCAGAACTCCCCCTCCAAAGAGTTTTGCGTAGGCATAGGCCTGATAAAGCTCGGAACTGTTTCTTACAAGCTTTCTTACCCTTCTGCCTTCATTGTTGAGTCGAACGTAGAGGTCTCGATACTTCACTTCAACAATGCAAGAACCTTTTTCGGTTCGTATCGTTATATCCGGCAGGGGGTTTCCCATCATAAAAACGGCCCTTCTCTTAATTTCGTACTCCCTGGCGTTTCGGATTATGTGGGGCAAACTTTCCTCAAACCTGACTTCCGCCTCCCTTCCAAGTGCACTCCTTATTGTCTGATAAACAAGTGCCTCAAAGAGCTCATCCATGCTTATGAAGATGCCGGGGAGTATTCTATCCCCAGTACCAAGACCTGTAAAGGCGGACAGTATGGTCTCCGCGAGATTAAACACCGTTCTGAACCTCTCGTTGAGATGGTTGAATGCCACTTTAGCCCCGTCCCCCGGGTGGGGGAGGTCAACACCCTGAAACGCACCCATCAGTATCCCACCGAGCCTTTTTGTTGGCTTCCATTTAGCGGTGGACATGACGATGGCAAGGGCTCCCTTTAAAACCCTGTTTAAAGGATTGTTTTCGAGCATTAAGGAATACCTCACCGGTACCTCCGGCTCCCAGGGAGGCCTCCTAGCCATTTTACTCACCAGTATCCTGCCCCTTATGACCTTGGAGTTCTCTTCTATTTCCCCATACTCAAGGTAGGGGCCCTCTCCCAGGGCCTTCGAGAGCAGAAGGACGTACATGCTCTTGAAAAGCTCGTCTATGTCACCACTCCTGCTGTATTCATCCCCCAGGGCATTAAGGTGCCCGCGTTCAAGGTTCATGCCCTTTGCGAGATTGAGGAGGTGAAGAAAAAACTGGATTGACCTCCTGTCATCCGGGTCAGCTCTGAACGGCTTGGGGAGAACCTGAAAGGTCATTCTCTTACCTCTCCGGACATAATATGCAAAGCCAATACTACCATGTGCCCTTAGATAGTGCTCCCGTCTCCGGGGGGAGTATTCTATGCTGAACACTCTGTGTTCCCTTCCGTGGATGGTGTTGATAATTTCAACGAAATGGGAAAGCTCTGAGTGGGAAACGTCAACTCCCAGGGCCCTTAGCTTGCTCAGGGAAACCCTCTCAAATTCATGCAACCTCACAATAACCTCTCTCATTTTTCACTCACCAGTCGCCTGAGAGTTTCTATGAACTCTTCATCACTCATTTCGGCTATTCTACCCTTCTCGTCTATGAAACTAAAGCCGGGAAGGGCCCTCCTTAGGGCTTCCCAGTTACCGTAGAAGTACTCCTGGAGCAGCGGAAGTATCTTGTAGTAGAAGACCCTCCTCAGGGCCCTGACCCTGTCTTTTGCCAGAGCAACCTCCATAAGGTAACCGTGTCCTATGGTGTAGTCCTTGCCCCTCTCCTCTTCTATGGCCTCGTTTATCCTCACGAGTAAATGCTGGAGGTTTACGCCGCCGACCTCAACGCTCCCCAACAGTTCCGGCTGGGGGAGAAGTTCAACGAAGGCAAAGCGCCTCCTGAGGGCCATGTCGAGAAAGGCTATGCTTCTGTCCGTTGAGTTCATTGTGCCAACAATGAAAAGGTTGGGGGGAAGAGCAAAGGGCTCTCCTGAGTAGGGGAGAGTGATAATGGTTTCCATTTCCCCTCCAAGTCTCTTATCGGGGTCTAGGAGGGTTATCGCCTCACCAAGAATCCGGGATATGTTTCCCCTGTTTATCTCGTCGATGATAAGGACGTACCTTCCGCGCGGGTTGAATTCAACTTTCTCTCCTCTCCTTCTCTTTTCAAGGAACTCCAAGACTTCCCTTTTCATCTCGGTGTAATCCCCTGAAGTTGAGCCCCTGAGTCCACGATAAATTGCCTCAATCGCCATTCTCTTAAGAACACCGTCGCTCACAAGATACACCAAACCTCCGTTTTTCTCCACAGGTCTGAATCCCTCTATGAAGTCCTCGTAGCTGTACGATTGGTGAAATGTGACAATCTCAAAACGCTCGGCCCTCTTTGCCAGTTCCACGGCCGTTTTCGTTTTACCCGTTCCGGGGGGACCGTAGAGTATAAGGCCCTTAAAGGTCTCCAGAACATCGCTCAGGGACTCACCCTCCTCTTCCCGCTCCTGCGCCTCCTCTCCCGCCCTATGGGAGTAGAGGTAGGGGTTGTCCTTTAAGAGGTAGTAGTAGAAATCTCCACTTGAACTCGTCTTTCCGGATGTCCTACCGAGGTAGAGCACATCCCCACTCCTGGAGATACCTGCAAACTTGGGGTCGAGGAACTCAGGGTTATACCTGCCGAAGAGGGTTCTGTCCTCAAGCTCGTCAATGAGCAGAGGTTTCTTTGACTCAAGCCGGTCGTGAGGGACGAAGCCCCCGTAGAGATAACCCCTGAACTGTCCAAGAACTATGAAAAGGCCCCTATCGGTAAAGCGGGCAAAGACAAGTTCGCCGGGGAGGGGGAGGATAGAAAGTTTTCTGTCGATTATCAGGTACAGCTCCTTGCCCATTTTAGTTCCGAGCAGGGCGTAGTGCCTATCCCCGACGAAGATGTCGCCTATGGTTCCCTTTATTGGTTGGGGAGAGGGATTGCTGAAGAGCACCTCAACACCATCCCAGAACTCTAGAGGTGAGTAGTAGGGATAGAGGGGGTAGGGAACCTTCCCAACACGCAAAAACATCTTTTTGCCCCCGGGTTCCTTAAACGTATGCAGAATGTAGACCTCCTCCGGAGTGTCGTATATGCTGTGGAAAAAGGCGTAACCACCGGGAAGTCTCGGTATAAAGACGACCTCCACTTCGGCGGGGGCAGTGAAATTAAGCCTCATGTCCCCAAAGATAATCACCCGGTCGTTGGCCGTCAGGAACACGTATATCGGCGGTTTTGAGAACGTTATTCTCTTGGCCTCCTCGCGGGGACTTCCGGAGAGGGGATACAACGTGATTTCTCCCCCTCCACATTTTGAAAACACCCCGACGTATTCCTTTCCGGGGAAGATTATAACCTCCGATTGGCAGGAAATTGGAACCCCCTTTTCCCATCCGGATAGGGGTTTACCCGACGTCTCAAAAACGTGCAAAAAGCGGGAATCGTAGTCATCTCTCACAAGAACGGCCACGTAGTCTCCGTTATCAGAGAGCTTCATCTCTTCGACTGCAAACCCAATCCTCTCCTCTTCGTACTCTTCGGAGAGATACGAATTTATAGAATCAACTGCCCCTCTCATCGGTTCAAAACGTCCCATAGACAAACACCCCCACTGTATAGGGGAAGAAGTTAATAACCTTATCTCCTGGCATCTTCCCTAACCAGATAGTAAACCGTTCTCAGAGGTATCCCGAGACGGGAGCTTATCTCCCTGGCCGGAACGCCCTTGCTGGCCAGCTCCCGAACGAGCCTCAGAGTTTCTTCGTCGTATTTCTTCGGCCTCCCCCTCGGCTTCTTCTCGGGGACGAGCTGGACGCCCAGCTGTTTGAGGGCCCCAATGACCTTTTTAGAGACCTTTGGATAGAGACTCGGCGGGCAGGAGATTTTCTCAACGTTGGGGGCGTTCTCAAGTATCTTGACGACGACCTCCTTAGTGGGCCTCAGGTTCACGTAAACCTCCCTCACCCTCTCATCCAGCCCCTCCAGCTTCCGGAGGAGCTCATCATAGGTTCTCGCGCTGACCTCGACACGCATCCTCTCACCCCTGAAGGAGGTCAAGGAAGCGCTTTGCCCTCTCGCTCTTGGGCATGAACTTATCGAACTTGTCCGTGCCGGGGAACAGAACCCTGTGAAGGCCGGAGATGACGAACTTCCTGATGGCTTCCCTGAGCTCATCCTCGTCTATGCCCAGTATCTCGGCGACCCTTTCTTCGTCGTAGTCGCTCATGCCGTAGAGCAGAACCCCGCCGAGAAGGTGGTTGGGTATGCCGCTTATGTCCTTCTTCCTCCCCACGAGCTCCCGCTCAAGCTCGCACTTCCTTATCAGGAACATACTACCAGTTCCCGTCCTGAATTTCTCCTCGTGCCTGAATGGAAGGTCGAGGATTGAGTAGTGGCAGTCAACGCAGGACTTTATCCCCGGGTAGAGGCTGAGGGTTTCCCTGTCCGCAGGTGAGGTGAGGAAGTAGTAGCGGAAGATGTCGAGGCCGAGCTTTTCGGCTCCTTTCTCTGGATCGAGGACGGCATACGCCAGAGCAAGGTTGTCAACGGTGTAGTGGTTGTTTATGAGGACACCCCGGGTTTTGACGAAGCTCAGGACGCGCCAGCGGAACCGCCTGCCGAAGCGCTTCCTCAGCTCCATCTCTATGTCCGCATCGGCCGGTATGTCCAGCCTCGCCTTCTTCAGCCTGTTGTTTTCAAAGTACTCGACCTCTATCCTCAAACTCCTCGTCCTGATGGTGCCCCTCTCCCTGAGCTTGCCCTTTATGAACTTGAAGGCCTCCCTGACGTTGACGCCTTCCCTCGCGAGCAGTCGGAGGACGTCCCCGGAGTAGGCCAGATGGGGGAGTATTTCAAGCCTGCCGAGGCGGAAGGGTCTTTCCTCCGCCCTGACCTTCCGGACGTTTTCCTTTCTGATTTCGTCCAGACTTATCTCCTTCTTCCCTAGAAAAAAGGAGTAGCTGGCGGAGAGGTGGGCGAGCGCTATCTTGTGGGCGGTAATTGCCGAGCGAAGCCTCTCAAGGGCGAGCGTCCTGTTGTGCTTCTTCCTGTATATCCACTGGAGGTGAGGGTCACGGCTCTTTTTGTCCACGAACCTGACCGAAGGAGCCGTGTCGCCGACGCGCCTCTCAAGCTCCTCCTCAAGCTCGCTGAGGAGGGAGAGGTTGGACTTTAGGTTAAGGGCCAGCTCTACCGGGTCAAACCTCTCAAAGTGCCTGCCGAGGTCTATCCCGATGTCATCGAGTATCTTGTTGACCTGCGCCACAAGCTCCTCGGTCGTCGTCATGGCAGCAGATCACCGCTGTTTATCTTTTCGGGCAGGTACTCCTTGGCCACGAACTCAAGGGACTTGTTTGCCAGAGCCTGCTGTTCAATCCTGACACCCCACTTGAGGGCCATCTTGAGCTGTCTCTGCCACTCCCTGTTCTGGAACCAGGGATACTCCATCTCCTCAAGGATTCTCTTGTAGTCACCGGTTGGGCCACCCTTCTTGTTGGGGGGTATGCCCTTCAGCTTCTCCGTGACGTTCTCAAGGCCGTAGCGCTTTATGTCGTCCATTGTCATGCCGACGAACTTTGCCTCGGGCGTTGCCAGCTTGTCGCTGAGGTAGGCGAGGTTGATTGAACCCTGCTTTATCGTGGAGTAGATGTACCAACCGTAGGGGTCGCCGTCTGTGAAGACTATGATTGGTAAGCCTTCCTCGTAGTGGAGCCTGTGGATTAACCTCCTGACGCCACGCGATGCCTGGCCCTGCGTCGCTATGATGAGGGCGTTCTCCCTCCTCGGGAACTTTTCCTCGATGAGACGGTCTGCCATAGCTGCTGTCTCCACGACTAGAGCGTAGTCAACGTTTATCTCCGGAAACTGGATGTGCTCAACCGTTCCCGGAACGGCCCATCCTCCCATTCCCAGCCTTGAGGCGTTGAACTCGTCTTCGCCATCCTTTATGACTATGTCCCCGTAGATGTAGCCACGCCTGTCGGCGGTGATGTGCATCTCCTCGCGCAGAACCCCGAGCATTCTCTCCAAGTCCTCTATGATGGGGTCGCTCTCGCGCTGGTCTTCGAAGGTGTTCTCCTTTGTTCCGGGGATGGTGTGCTTGTTGGCGTAGTAGGCTTCACGGAGGCTCGCGTGCTTGTTTTCAGCGACCAAACGCTTGACGTAGGCCATTATCAGGAGGGTCTGCATGAACTTTCTGGCGTGGGCCACGTTGAGGAAGTATCTCCTTGAGAGCTTGTCGCCCATCCTGATGAGTCTTGACTTCTCGTCGAAGTAGACGTTGTTTAGACCGCGCATCGGGATATCGAAGTAGGGGTTCTTCCCGGCCTTAATCTCCTCAAGGACTTTCCTCCCGTATTCTTCAAGCTTGCTGAGGACTTTCTTCGGGTCGTAGGAGAAGCGCTCCTTTGGCCTCTCGCGGTGGATTCTGCGCTTAGGCATTCTCGCTCACCTCCACCGGAGCCTCCTTGGATGCAAAATGGCCCTCGATAAACCTTAGGAAGTACTCCCTAATGGCCTCCTCGGGTTCGCCGGTTAGTATGCTCAGCGCCCTCGCTATCTCGGGCACGTACTTCTCGAAGGTCTTCCTCCTCTTAACTTGGTAGAGCTTCCTGTGCTTGCCACTGAGATAGGTCTGCAACCTTCTCGCCGCGTCCATTATGGCAAGGCGTATCTCGTTGTATATCTCCTCAACGCTCGCTATGCTCTGCTTTCCGGTTCCCGTGTAGGGAACGTGAACTGATACAACGTTTATCATGAGGACAAGGGGCGCCCTATCGAGGTCGTCTATCTTGTACCTCTTCCAGTCTATCGAGCGTGCCGCTTGAGTCGTCACACACGAGCCGGCATCGAAGAGGAGCGGAACCCTGTTGGCGTACCTGAGGAGTTCAAAGCCCGCCGGAATCTCACCGCCGTAGGCGAGGCCAACCTCGACCTGGAAGGGTATTCCGCCGGAGTAGACCTTCGGTGGCCTCGTGATTGCCGTAACGAACTCCGGCTTGAGGATTCCCCTAAGGCCTTTCTCGATGTTCTCCTCGCCTATCGGCCTCAAGCCGTGGGTTGGAGGGGCCAAAAACTTCATGTACTTGAAGGCCTCAACTATTTCTTCAGCCTCGTGCCAGGTGAGCTTCTCGGGTGGCTTCTCCATGAGCTTCGCAACCTGCTTGACGACCTTTGTATAGCCCCTGAAGGAGCGGAGGACGGCCTTTACCTCACCCTTAGCGAGCCTCTCGTAGAGCTGTTCCTGAACCTTCTTGTCCTTCTCGGTCTTTATCAGCCTCAGGGCAGCTATGTACTCGATTAGCTCATCTACCTTCTTGTCGCTTATGCGCGAGAACTCGCCTATCAGGAAGCGCCTCACCGTTTGACGCTTGGTCTTCTTCGCCATCCGGTAGACGTCGTCCGTGAGAACACCGCGCGGGTGGGGCTTCATCTCAACCGGTGGCTTGGGAACCTCGTCGCTCGACCGGGGGAACACCACGAGTCTGCCATCGGGTTCAATCAGCTCGATGTGGGCGTGGGGGTTGGCTATGGCTGTGAGCTTGAGGTACCAGTAGACGCCCTGCTTCGAGCGCATGTACTTAACGTTCTTGACCTCAAGCTCTATCCTCGTCCCGTGCCACTTCTCGGGGTTTGGATGCTTTTCCTTCTTTACGATTTTACCCTCGTTCTTGTCAACGTCGATTTTAACCCACGCCTCGATTACATCATCCCCCGTCGAGGTTATGACGCGCGTTGCCTTTCCGCTCGTTATCTGGGCGAACATGACTGCGCCACTTATACCAATACCCTGCTGACCGCGACTCTGTATGTTCCTGTGGGCCTTGGTTCCCGCGAGCATCTTCCCGAAGACGTGGGTTATGTACTTCTCGGGAATTCCCGGTCCGTTGTCCTCCACCACGACCTTGTAGTGCTCCCTTCCAAGTTCCTCAATCTCGACCCTTATGTAGGGCGGAATCCCAGCCTCCTCGCATGCATCGAGGGAGTTGGTCACCGCCTCATGGACGAGCGTTGTGAGAGAGCGGACCTTGCCGGTGTAGCCAAGCATTGCCGCGTTTCGCCTGAAGAACTCGCTGACGCTCTGGATTTTGAACTCCTTAAAGAGTTGACTCGCCTCTGCCATCTTCATTCCTCCTCAAAATCCCTTTCAAGTGCCTCGTAATAGGCCGAGCTTTCCAGTTCGAGGTCCTTCTTCCTCCTCTCAAGGTACTTGTAAACGACACCGTGGGGAGAACCCTTAGCGAGCTTTTCTATTGCCGTCTTTGCAACTTCCACCTGAATCGGGTTTCCTATTATCGCAACGGTCTTACCGTAAACGCTTACATCGGCCCCGCTCATCTCCTCGATTATCTCCCTTGTCCTGCCCTTCCTGCCGATTATCCTGCCCCTGACCCTGGGCAGGGCGTTCTTGTCGTTCCCGATTATGATGTCGGGGAGGTTTATGACCTCAAGGGTCTCCCCCTCGTTGAAGAGCCTGAAGGCCCTCTCCGGGGAGAAGCCCCTTCCAATGGCTAGAACCACATCCCTCGCCTTCCACACCGCCAGGGGGTCTTTGGTTTCCTTTGTCGAGGTTATGAAGACCTCCCCCGTCTCGCTGTCAACCTCTATCCTCGTCCCGGTTCTCCTCTCGATTTCCTTCTTCGTCTGCCCCTTCTTCCCGATGAGGACGGCTATCCTTTCCTTAGGAATCCTAACGAACTCCTCCTGCTCTCCCTCGGCGAAGTAGCTTATTTCTTCCCCTTTCTCTTCTTCAACCACCCTTCCATCCTTGTCAATCCTTTCATACTTCTTGAGGAGTCTCTCAAACTCGTCCATTCTCTCACCCCAACAGCTCGCGGAGCTTTTCATCGTAATCGTCAACGTCAACTCCTTTTCTCGCGAAGTAGCTTATAACGTTCCTCAAGTCTCTCTTAAGGAGCTCCACGCTCATCCTGTTCCTCTTAACCGTTGCCTGAGACCAGTCGATTATCACCGGTGAATCCCAGAGGAGGACGTTGTACTCGCTCAGGTCACCGTGCACCATGTCACCGCGCTTCCAGAGCCTCTCTATGGTTCCGATGAGGTAGGAGTAGAGCTCCTCGAAGTCCTCCTTTGAGAGGGACTTCTCGATGTCCTTAAGCCTCGGAGCGGGGCTCTCGTCCCCTATGAACTCCATCACCAGCACGTTGTTCCGGAAGGCTATGGGTTCTGGAGCGCGAACCGCGTACTTGATGGCCCGCTGGAGGTTCTTGAACTCCCTCCTTGTCCACTGGAAGACGAGCTTCCTCATGTCCTTCGGGAGGTAGCCGATGCGCGGGTCAGCAGCCAGGTACTCCCATATCCTCCTGAACTCCGTCGTGTAAGTCCTGTATATCTTCACGGCGACCCTTCTGCCCTCGCCATCGATTCCGGCGAAGACGTTGGCCTCTTTGCCAGTGCTTATGACGCCGTAGAGTTCCTCGATTTTCCCGCGCCTGTGGAGATAAGCAAGGGTCTCCTTCGTAGTTCTGTCAAAGACCTCGTTGGCTATCTTGTAGAGCTCGCTGTCCTTCTCCCGCCTCTCCCTGAGGCCAAGGACTTCCTCGATTTCCCTCTCAATGAGCTCTTCTCTCATGAACCATCACTCGGTTCAGAGCAAAAGCTCCCCGCCTGTGAGGAAGTCCTGGGTTATCTTGCCCTTCCTGAGGAGCCAGTCCACCTGGGTTCTGGTATAGCGATAGACTATGTCGCCCCTCTCGTCCGTCTGAACGGGCCAGGGCTGGACTATGACGACGTCTCCAACGCGCATCCACATCCTTCTCCTCAGCTTGCCGGGAATTCTGCATCTCCTCACCTTGCCGTCCTCACAGCGGACGTCCATCCATCCCGCTCCAAGGGCCTGCTCTATAACCCCGAAGAGCTGTCCCTTACTCCTGTCCGGGAGGGGAACGCGGATTACCTCATCCCCTTCAACGTGCCTGTCCTTTTTCTTTCCGTTCTTGCGGTACGCCATGAGCATCACCTCCCTCCGCTCTCATTTACCCCTTATAAGCTTACCCCCGCAAAAATTCTTCACTTTGAGTTCTGGCAAGATTTTAAAAATTTTTTGCAAAAAGGACCGGACATCAAAGCTTAAAAGGTCGCCCCGTGAAAGGAGCTTGGTTGGTGAGATGGAGGCGGTAAAGGCCGAGAACCTGACGATATCCTACAGCGGAAAGCCAGCGCTCAGCGACGTTACGTTCACGCTGGAGGAGGGGAAAACGCTACTCCTGCTCGGGCCGAACGGTGCCGGAAAGACGACATTGCTCAAGACGATAGCGTGCTTTCACAGGGAATACACGGGAAAGCTTGAGGTCTTCGGGCGGGAACCCTGCAATGCGAGGGAGCTGATAGGCTACGTGCCCCAGAGCCATGCCCTCAACGAGCGCGTCCCCCTCACGGCCCTCGAAGTTGTCGCCATGGGCGGGATTTACAGGAGAGGTTTCGTCCATTTCAAAATACCCCCCGAGGTTATAGATAGGGCCAGAAAGGCCCTGAACTTCGTCGGGCTTGGCAGTGTAGAGAACAAGCTGTTCAGGGAGCTGAGTGGGGGCCAGAAGCAGAGGGTTCTCCTCGCGAGGGCCCTGATGAGCGACCCGAAGCTCCTCCTTTTAGATGAGCCCCTCTCGGCTCTCGACCCCAGTGCCAGGGCAGAGGTCGCGAACGTTCTGGACAAGATAAAGAGGATGAAAAGCGTGACGATGATAATAACCACCCACGACATAAACCCGCTCCTTGAGATTGGAGACCTTGTTATGCTCATAAACAGGAGGCTGATAGCCTTCGGAAGGCCCGAGGCGGTTCTCACCGATGAGGTCGTGAAGTCCGTCTACGGCCCCATGGCCAGGGTAATACCCATGGGCGGGAAGATTTACTGCATAACCGGGGACTTCCACGTCCACAGGGGTGGGCACCTATGATTCCCGAGTTCATCCTGAGGGCCCTCCTCGCGAGCGTTATGGTGAGCGTCCTGCTCGGCTTTCTGAGTCCCCTCATAAACACCAAGGGGCTGGCCTTCTTAACGCACGCCCTCTTTCACGCGCTCCTTTTCGGGGCAGTACTCGGAATGATACTCGCGCTCCTGCTGAACAGCTATTCCCTCGTTCTTCTGGTCGCATTGGCCGTGACGATAGCTGTCGTCCTCACCATAGCGGAGCTGGAGAAGATAGGCTTTACCCCGGATTCTGCCGTGGGAATAACGGCAAGCTTCGTTGCGGGGTTGACTGTTCTCGGCTTCGGAGTACTCTACAAGGTGATGGCAACGAGACCCTACTTCCCCCTGACAGAGAACATAGTCTCTTACCTCACCGGAGACATATTCCTCATCTCCCTCGATGACCTAGTTCTTTTGGTGGCCGGAGGGACTGCGATATTCTTCACCCTCCTCTTCCTTTACAGGGACTTCCTCTACCTGAGCTTCGATCCCGAAGGAGTTGAGAGCTACGGGGGCAACGCGAGGGCCTACCTCATGGTTCTCTACGTTCTCGTTGGTGCCATAGGCGCGCTTATAGTCCAGACCGTTGGGCTGATAACCCTTCAGGTTGTGGCGGTTCTTCCCGGGGCGATAGCACTGATGGTAAGCAACGACCTGAGGAAGGTTCTCGCGGTGAGCCTCTTCACGACCCTCACCGTCCAGCTGTCCTCGGTTGTTCTGGCCTACTACACCGCAATCCCGCCGAGCGGTATAGCCACCGTAATCCTCGGCGCAATCTACGGTCTCCTTCTGGCGAGGTGGAGGTCATGAAGGTGGCAGGAATAGACGAGGCCGGAAGGGGGCCTGTGATAGGGCCGATGGTCATAGCGACGGCCGTTTTCGACGAGTCAAAGCTCCCCGAGCTGAAGGCCCTTGGGGTGAGGGACTCCAAAAGGCTGAGCCCGAAGAGGAGGGAGAAGCTCTTCGAGGAGATAGTGAAACTCGCAGATGACTACGTCATCCTGATCCTTTCCCCGGAGGAGATAGACTCCCGCGGGGAGACCCTGAACGAGCTGGAAGTTGAGAAGTTCAGCGAGGCCCTGAATGCGCTTAAGGTCAAGCCCGATGTCGTTTACATAGACTCGGCGGACGTCGAGGAGGCCCGCTTCGGTGAGAGGATAAAGGATAGGCTCGGCTTCGACGTGAAGGTTGTGGCGGAGCATAAAGCGGACGACAAGTTTCTGCCAGTTTCGGCCGCCTCAATCCTCGCCAAGGTGACCCGCGACAGGGCCATAGAGGAGCTGAAAAAGGGGTACGGTGAAATCGGCTCAGGTTATCCGAGCGACCCGAGGACGAGGGCTTTTCTCGAAAGCTATTACAAGCAACATGGCGAGTTTCCCCCGATAGTCAGGAGAAGCTGGAAGACGCTGAGGAAGATAGAGGAGAAACTGAAAAAAGAGCGAAGGGGACAGCTCACCCTTGAGGCCTTTCTCTAGCGGGCCTGAACCTTTTCAGGAGGGCAAGGACTCTTCCAAACACTTCCCTGTAAAAGCCCAGTGACTCCCTGAATGCCTCCCAGCGAAGGAGCTCGTTCAGCGAAACGCCCATGACGACCGTTGCCGGAGGAACTAATGCCGTCGCGTAGAAGCTGAACTGCGTCTTTCCCCCGAGGGCATACTGGAGGGCAAAGAAACCTATAGTGCTCCAGAAGACCAAGAAGGGTTCGAGTACCTTGGGCTTTCTCCTGTAGAGCCAGGGCATCGCCAGGATGAAGACGACCATCGAAAGCATTAGAACCGGGTCCGTCGAGGCTCTCACGTCCGGCCCGTAGTGGAAGTAGAAGGGCCTGTAGTTGACGAACCACTCCCAGAATGGAGATGTATGCGGATTCGGACCCTTGTAACTCAGGTGCCACTTAAAGCTCCCGAGGAACTGTCTCAGCCATGGCTCAAATCCAATCGCCTTTATTATCGTGAGCTCGGGGATTAGAAAGGCCAGAGCCGGGATTACCGCGACCGCAGACATAAACCTTACAAAGGAGTTTTCCCTCTTGAGCGCCTTCCAGAGGAGAACCGGCCACCCAAAGCCTCCGCTGAGCTTGACTGCTGAGGCAAGGCCGAGAAAAGTAGCCGAGGTAAACTCCATCTCATAGGCTAGGGCCAGGACGAAGAGGCCGACGAAGAAGGCCACGTGGATGTCGAGCATGGCGGCAACTGACGTTGCCTGCAAGGTCGGGTCGGCTGTAACGAAGGCGAGGGCAATCAGCGAGGCGATGTAACTCCGGCTGATTTTATAGGTTGCAAGGACAACGACAAGCTCTATCAGCGCGAACTCGATTATTCCCGGGAGGCGCCATTTTATCGGCTCGTCGCCGAGGGTGGCCATCGAGAGCATTATGATGTCCTTCCCGAGGAAGGGATGCTCCGTGTTCAGATATTTCTGAATGCCGTCCTTGTCGGGGTATTCATAACCGGGGACGACGTAGTAACTTCCATTGGGCAAATCCACCGCAAGCTCCCCGAGGAACCTCCGGTAATGCTCCTTTGGAACCTCGTAGTAAACACCCGGAAGGTTGTTGTACTCCCTTCTGAAGGTCACCCCGTTTATCGCCGCTATCCCGTCGGCTGTGCTCAGGTAGAGCATCTTGGCCGTTGCGTTGCTGAATATCACGTTGACCCCGTAGCTCCCGTTGAACTCGTAGGTGACGTTCACCCCGAGCAGGTGAAGGACGTTCCTGCTGGCCGGGACGTACCAGACCTCGTCTCCTATGTAGCCGTTAAGCGCGGGCTGAGAAGCGAAGTTGTACTCGTAGAGGAACGTTCCCGCCATCGTTGCCATCACGATTACCCAGAAGACGACGAACTTCCATTTCATTCCCCGCACCGCTTGGAGTTTCCAACAAACGTTTTTAAGCCTCTCCCTTAGCTAAGAACATGCTCGAAGGGGTCACGGAAGAGAGGGTAAAAGAGGCCATCGAAATGATAAAGCGGGGCCTTGACGAGAGGAAGCTCCGCGCGAGGTTTGGAAAAAAGTGGGAGCTCATAGCGGAGATAGCGAGGGCGAGGATAAGGGCGAAGGACAAGTTCTCCAGGAACGACCTCTGGATGGACTTAGAAGGGCTCCGCTATGCGACCCACGAGGTTGTGGCCAGATACAGAGCAGAAAGGCTGAGGGAGATTGGAATCAGGAGCATTGCCGACGTCTCCTGTGGAATAGGAATACAGCTCATCTTCTATGCGATGAAGGTCGAGAGGGCCTATGGAATCGACATAGACCCTTTAAAAATTGAGTTCGCAAAGCGGAACGCCGAGGAATACGGCGTGAAAAACATCGAGTTCATAAACGCCGACTCCCTCGCGCCTGAGACCGTCGAAAGGGTCGATGCCGAGGTAATCTTCTCTGACCCAGCCCGTCCCCCCGAGATGCCGGAGAGAAGACTTGAAGACCTGCTCCCGAGCCCGTTGAAGGTTTACGAGGCGTACTCAAAGAAAACCGATGCCTTCATATTCGACCTGCCTCCCCAGATCAGGCGGGAGAGGGTTCCATGGAAGGGCGAGTTCGAGTACATAGACCTCTTCGGGGCCTTGAACAGGCTCACCTTCTACACAGAACCACTCGCAAAGGCCGAGAGGAGTGCGGTAATCCTTCCAGCGAGGGTCAGGCTTGAGAGCAATCCCAATCTGGAAAACATCGTCGAGTGGGCCGAGAAACCCGGCGAATACCTCTACGAGATACCTCAAAGCATAGACTACGCCGATTTGATAAACGAGCTCTTCCACATCCTTCCAGTGGATGCCAAAATGCTCCTGCGCGAGAAGAGGAGGGTTTTAGCGACCGGAGACGGGGAGATAAAAAGCCCTTACCTAAAGAGAACCTACCGCGTTGTTGGCGTTCTCCCCTTCCATCCCCTCAGGATAAACGACTTCCTGAGAAAGGAGGGCTTTGGGAGGGCAACCCTCAAGGTGAGCGTCCCCCAGAACGAGTACTGGAGGCTGAGGAAGAGGATTGAGGCCGGTCTCAGGGGCGAGAGGAGGGCCTTCGTCTTCAGGGCTGGAGAGAAAGCGGTAATAGCGGAGGCCCTATAATTCCTCAACTCTGGAGTTCCTTATTCTCTTCGAGCCAATGCGGAGCTGCCTGAAGTACTCAACGTGCTCCTCCGGAAGGAACGCGTCCAAGCTCGTCTCCCTGAGGCGCTTCTTTTTCTTGACCTTCCTCTCGTTCTTCCTTGGCTTTCCCGCCCCAATGAAGTCGTCGAGCCTCATAGCCAACACCCACTCATGATGGAACGAAGCGTATAAAGACTTTGCCCCTCAGGAAAGCTTTTAACTCCGTGCGTTTATCCGGGAAAAGAGTAAGGAAGGTGAGTGGCATGTGCGGTATCATCGGTTACATAGGTGACAGGCCCGCGGCGGAAGTTATAATTAAGGGCCTGAAGAGGCTTGAGTACAGAGGATATGACTCGGTTGGAATTGTAACGGAGGAAAACGGCATCCTCCACATACTCAAGGGAGCCGGAAAGATAGACGAGGTCGTTGAGAGGCTTGCGCTTCACAGGATGCCCGGAAAGCGCGGCGTCGGCCACACCCGCTGGGCCACCCACGGTGTTCCGAACGATATAAACGCCCACCCCCAGAGGGACTGCACCGGAAAGCTGGCCCTCGTTCACAACGGCATCATCGAGAACTTCTCCGAGCTCAAGGAGGAACTGATAAAGAAGGGACACTCCTTCGAGAGCGACACCGATACCGAGGTGATAGCCCACCTCATAGAGGAGGAACTGAAATCCGGGGAAAGCTTTGAGAAAGCCCTGCGGAAGGCGCTTTTAAAGCTGAAGGGCTCCTTCGCGCTCGGGATAATATACACTGAAGAACCCGACAGGCTTTACTTCGTGAGGAACGAGAGTCCTCTAGTCCTCGGCATAGGTAACGGGGAGATGTTCGCCGCGAGCGACGTTCCGGCATTCCTCGAATACACCAACAGGGTCGTTTTCCTCGACGATATGGAGTACGCGGTCGTCACAAAGGATTCTTGGATCGTTAAGAATCTCATCACCGGAGAACCTGTGAAAAAAGAAGTCAGGGAGATAAGCTGGACCCTTGAGATGGCCGAGAAAGCTGGCTTCCCGCACTTCATGCTCAAAGAGATATTCGAGCAACCGAGGGCACTGAGGGATGCCATACACGGGAACGTCGAGGCCGTAAAGCTTGTTGCCAGAGAGATAGCGAACTACGACAAGGTCTACTTCGTTGCCATGGGGACTTCCTACCACGCGGCTCTGGCCGGGAAGTACCTCTTCCAGCGCCTCGCCAAGAAGGTTCCCGTCGTGGAGGAGGCCAGCGAGTTCCGCTACGAGTTCGAGGAGCTCGTTGACGAAAGAACTCTCCTCATAGCGATAACCCAGAGCGGTGAAACCGCGGATACGCTCGCGGCGATGAAGCTCGCGAAGAGAAAGGGGGCGAAGGTTCTGGCAATAGTCAACGTGGTTGGCAGTATGGCCACGAGGATAGCTGACCTGACCCTCTACACCCACGCCGGGCCTGAAATTGGAGTGGCAGCTACCAAAACCTACACGACCCAGCTGGCCGTTCTGACGATGCTCGCCATAGAACTCGCCCGCATCCTCGGGACGGCTGACGAGGATTACCTCAAGAAACTTGAAAGTGAGCTCAGGGGGGTACCCGATAGAGTTGAGGAGGTACTGGGCCTCAGCGATTCCCTCAGGGAGCTCGCCGAGAACCTGAAGGACAGAAGGGACTTCTTCTACATAGGGAGGAGCATAGGCCTTCCAACGGCCCTTGAGGGGGCTCTGAAGCTCAAGGAGATAAGCTACATCCACGCCGAGGGCCTCAGCGCGGGTGAGCTGAAGCACGGGCCTCTTGCACTCATCGAGGAGAACGTCCCCGTCGTCGCGATAGCCCCGAGCGGGAAGACCCTCGACAAGACCATGAGCAACATCGAGGAGGCGAGGGCTAGGGGGGCCTTCGTGGTTTCCCTCGGCGACTCTGAGAAGCTCAGGAAGGTCTCCGATGTCTTCATCGAGATGCCGAAGCTGGACGAGCTGCTGAGTCCAATCCCGTACATAGTTCCCCTCCAGCTCCTCGCATATCATCTCGCGGTTTTGAGGGGCAACGACCCCGACAAGCCGAGAAACCTTGCCAAGTCCGTTACCGTTGAATGAGGTGGTGCCCATGAAAACGGATGTCAAGAAGAAAAGGAAGAAAAAGAAGGGGCCGGGCCTTTCGAAGGCCTACGTCTACGCCCGCGACTACGGCCTGCCCCTTGTGGCACTCATATTCGCCTACATAGGCTTCAAAATAAGGAACGTAACCTCCGCCTACAGGACGTTCCTCGATCCGGATACTTTCTTCCACTTCGAGATGTACAGGCAGGCGATAAGCCAGTGGGTTCCGAAGTATTACGCCTACGCCTACCCTCCGAGTGGCATAAAGGCCGAGGGCTACCTTGGTCTTTACACTATGCAGGCCCTCTTCTACAAAGTCACCCACGCGCTCTTCGGCACCGATGTCCTAGGGGCCTTCAAGCTCTGGCCTCCCTTCGTCGGTGCGATGATAGTCATAGCAGTCTATCTGATAGGCTGGAAGCTCCACTCCAACTGGGCCGGCTTCTGGGGGGCGGCAATGATAATGTTCTCGACCTCCAACATAACGAAGACCTACTCGGGGAACAACCGTGGTGAAGGGCCCTTCATGATGTTCTTCCTCTTCGCGGTGTTCTTCCTCCTCGTTTACCTCGACGAGAAGAGGTGGAACTGGAAGAAGATAGCCGGTGCTATACTGTTCCTCCTCCTCAGTCCAATCTACATGGGCGTCTGGAACGGTAGCCAGCTCGGCGTCATGGTGCTCCTAACCCTTGGAGGCCTCTACGCGATAGGAGTCTTCATAGCGGGCAGGATAGGCCAGCTTGAGAGGTTCACGAAGGAGTATCTCTCCATTCTAGGAGTTTCGATACTCCTAGGACTGGCCGTGAGCAGAACCGGGTTCGTGGGAATCGGAAAATTCCTCGTCTTCGCCTTTGAAGCTTATCTGGCGCTCCTTGTCCTCGTTGCAATAATGCTCTACGGCAGGAAGCTCGGCCTGAACTACTCGGACAAGCTCCACAGGCTCGGAGCCGTAACCGCTGTCCTCGTCATCGGCTTTCTGGCGTTCTACGGCTACTTCGGCAGGGACCTCTTCAGGTTCCTCGGTCAGGCAACCCAGTCCACTCCACTCTACCAGACGGTCGCTGAGCTTGCAAAAACCAAGTGGAGTCAGATTGCGCCTTACTTCAGCGTCAAGGCCAGCGACGGGCTTGTCTTCTTCATGGCCCTTGCCGGTTTCTTCCTCGTTCTTCTCAAGGTGACGAAGAAGCTCAAGAGCGGTGCCTACGACTGGTACAAGGAGACCTTCATAATCGTCTACTACCTCGCGACCGTTTACCTGCTCCTCAACGCCATCCGTTTCTCCTTCCAGGCCTCGGGACCTGTGGCGATACTGGCCGGAATACTCATCGGAGAGGCCTTCGTCCTCGTCGAGGGCATGAAGGAGAGCGCCGGAACAAAGGCCCTCTATGCAATCTTCCTCATACTCCTCTTCATCCCAATGCCCTACGTCGGGGCAAGCTACGCGATGACGCAGCAGAAAAACTCAATGGCCTACTACCGCTTCATAAACCCCAAGATGCCCGGTAGCGTCCCCGAGAGCTGGACGGACGCACTCTTCTGGATAGCGAACCACAGCGGGCCCTACGATACCGTGATGAGCTGGTGGGACTACGGCTACTGGGAGGAGTCCAGTTTGCTGAGCCACAGAAGGGCGGTAAGCGACGGTGGCCACGCCTACGACAGGAGGTACATAATAGCCCGCTTCTTCTCCGGAACCAACGAGAAGGCGGAAGTTGACCTTGAGGCGTGGGAAGACAGATATGTAATCACCTTCCTCGACCCCTTCGACAGGCAGAGCGACTTCGGGAAGTTCGGGGCCATAGCCTACCTCGGCGGTGCGATAAACTACGGCGAGTACAGGAGCAACGCCATGTTCGGCTACGTCCAGAGCGACCAGATGGCGGTTAAGAACGACACCGTTCTGGTCAAGTTTGGAAACGCCGTCTACGAGCCATACCTGACCATAGACCTGACAAAGGGCAAGATATACCACGGAAAGCGCGGGGTCATCCCCTACGTCCTCTACATAACCCCCTACGGTGGCATACTGGCCTACAACAAAATCGCCTTCAGCGACTACGTCAGGCTCGCACTGGCCCTCCCCTTCTCGCTCAACCAGTGGGATGCCCAGAAGCTCTTCGCCAACTTCAAGCTGGTTTATACAGCCTACAACGGCTACCTTGAGAGAAACTACGGGGCCAAAGTGCCGAGCGTCAGGGTTTACGAGTTCAGGCCCTTCGGAGTTTACCGGATAGACGTGCTGGAGAATAAGACGTGGGTCTCGATATACAGCACCCTCTCCGGCGGGAAACTGCCCGTTGGAGAGCACGAGTTCCGCCTCTGGATTTCAGCGTTCGGCAGGGACGTAAAGGACGGAAAGCTTGTCTTCGAGGCCTACAACGGCACCAAGCTGGTCGAGAGAAAGGTCGTTGTCGAAAACCTCAACCTGAACCACCTCAACGAGACGCCGGTGACCTTTAAGCTCAACGTCCCCAACGCCACCAAGTACCGCCTCGTCCTCATCCAGCAGGGCCCGGTCGGGGTCACCAACGGCCCGGTCTATGTGAACGGAAAGATGGTGAGGCCCAACGAGGTTCTGAAGCCCGGGGAGAGCGGAACGATAAAGCTGACCGAGGCCTTTGACAGGGCCTACGAGAACGTCCAGTTCGCCCTTAGGGGGGTGCTCTACTACTACGTTGCACCAAACGGCACGGACATCTACAAGAAGAGCTTCTACCTCGAACCGCACATGGAAATCGTCGGCTACGTCCCCGTGAAAACGCTCTCGGTTAAGAAGGGCGACAACGTGGTTGAAGGGAAGGCCACCCTCCCGGCGGACTTCTTCGACAAGTACATAGAGAAGCTCTACAAGAAGTACGGCAAGGACAAGGTAGTGATAGTGAGCAAGAGGGTCGAGCCTGTGTTCCTGACGGAAAAGGCCTACGTAATCTGGGAGGGCTGAGCCCTCCTAATCCCTGACTATTTTTACGTCCGCCAAGCTTTTAAGCCCGCTCTTCTCGGCAGTTTTAACTACCCCCGGAACAAAAGGCTTCTTTGGCCTCAGTATGACTGCCTCGACTTCCTTAAAGCCGAGCTTCCAGAGGGCAAAGGCCCTGTGGTGGCCGTCTATGATGTAGTACCTTCCCCCGTAGGGGATGACTGTTATGGGAGCGTCGTAGCCGTGCTTTATCTCCTGGAGAACCACGAGGAGCTTGGCCTCGTTGAGCTGGGCCTGAGTTGGGACGAGGGAACCGAGGGGGACGAACTTCCTCTCAAGCTTGAACTCAATACCGTAGAGTGCCCGGTACTCCCGGGCTATTTTCTCGGCCCTCCTCAGGGCTTCCTCACGAGTTATGAGCCTCGGAGCGCTCAAGTCTCTCACCCGCGGTGGAGAAATATGAGGATAGATTGAATTTCAAGGGAAACCCTTAAAGAGATTTGCACCAAAGTATACTAGGGAGTGGAAGGGTTGCTCGAAGTTGACCCCCCTGATTACTATCCCATCATCGACAAGCTTTTCGCCGACAAGCTCCAGAGGGCCCTCGACACGTTTGGGGCAGTCGTTGAGGACATGAAGGTTCGCGTCGTCCCGAAAGGGCGGGAACTCAACCTGTTCTTCTACGTTGAGGCCTCCCACGGGAGCTTTCAGGCCTACGACATAGAAGGGATAATCCAGGGGATTCTCGAAAAGCTCTGCGGTGAGGCAACCTCTTCCTTTGGGAGTTTCTACGGTGTTTCTTTCCATATAGCGGGCATGGAAGTGAAGGAAGTCCCGAAGGGAAGCGGCAGGAGGGGCAGCATCTCCCTGACGGTCAACGGTCCACAGGAAGTAAAGCCCGCCCTAGCTCGCGTCGGGAAGGGAATTGGCATAAAGCTGAGGGAGTGGGGTTACCGTGTGAGGGCTCTGGATCTGAAGATGGAGGGAGATGCCGTCAGGCTTACCATCACCATGGAGCAGAAGCTCGACAGGGCCACGAGAATAAGCCTCTCAGACAGGCTCAGTGAGAGGGCTGAGGCTTACCTCAGGAGCCTTCTCGGCGTTAGATACCCTGTCGCGGTGGAGATAGTTGGGAAGGAAAAAGAGGATGACCTCTCCCAGAGGGAAGACGTCAGGGAACTGATGAACCGCCTGAGAAACGGCCCCTCCCGCTGATGTAGTCGAGGAGGGGACGTATTCTCTTCCAGACCTCCTCAATACTTCCCTCGCCATCAACCCTCACGTATATTCCCCTTGACCTGTAGAACTTTATAATCGGCCCCATGTTCTTGATGTACGTTCGGTACCTCCGCCTTGCGACCTCGGGCATGTCATCCTCACGCCTTACGAGTCTTGAGCCACAGACATCACAAATCCCCGGAACCTTGGGGGGATTGTAGCGGACGTGGTAAACTGCACCGCAGTTGGGGCATATGAGCCTCCCGCTTATCCTCTCGACGCTCTCCTCCTCGCTTATGAAAATCTCAAGTGCTAGGTCGAGCTTTATGCCGTGGTCGTAGAGGTAGTTCTCGAAGGCTATCACCTGTCCCGGAGTTCTTGGGTAACCGTCGAGGATAAAGTTGTCCCTCTGCCGTCTGAGCCTCGATATGACGAGTGCGTTCACTATCGTGTCGGGTATCAGCTGTCCGTTGGCCAGATACCTCTCCATCTCCCTCCCAAGTTCACTCCCCCGCCTTATCTCCTCCCTGATTATATCGCCGGAGGAGATGTAGGTCAGGCCGTAGCGCTCGACTATCCTGCGGGAATGCGTTGACTTACCGCTCCCTGGGGGTCCGAATATAAGTATGTTCACCAGCAACCACCATTAAGCATTTATGCACCTTTTGCGAATAAAATTTTGGTGGTGGCCATGAGGCTGAGCACCGGCTACGTCCGGGCAAGTGGCTACGCCTACAAGGTTAGGCGCGTTTTGTTTGCCCTGACGAAGGGGAAGGTCGACCCGAAGGAAGTTGTCAGGGCCGCGGGTGAGCTCAACCAGAAAATCTTTGAGAAGTTCCAGGAGATGGGCGTTGCCAAGGAGGACGTCGTCAGGATAACCGTTGACTTTGATATCTCCGACGGCCAGATAGTCTGGGACTACGACTCCCTAAAGGTTGAGGTCTACAAGAAGTCCGAAGAGGAGAGGCTCGCAAAGGCCATGGAGGAGGTCGAGGAAAGGGAGAGGGAGCTTGAGGAAAAGGTCAGGGCCATTGAGGAGCTCTCACTCAACATCAAGAAGCTGGTCGACGAGCTCATCGAGAGGATTGAGGAGCTCAAGCAGGAGCACACCTCACTGAAGCTCAAGGCCGAGGAGTGAGCGAGTCCAGGAATATGTTGACGAAGGCAACGACGTGCGAGGCAAGGTAGCTCTTCCTTCCCACGCTTATTTTTTCCGCTATCCCCTCAAGAAACCTCTCGTCCTCCTCAGGAAGCCCTTCGTGGTCGCCGAGGACGAAGGCCACGTTCTGAGGGAAGCTCACCTCTTCAATCGGCTTCCCCTTCTCGTGGAGGTAGAAGAGTCCAGACTCCTTCACGGTTCTTCTCACGACGTCCTCGAACGTCATGTTGCTGACGTACAGCCCCGGGAGGACTTCGAGCTCTTTACTCGGCCTCCTGAGGGCCTTAGCGGTTTCAAGGGCCCTCATTATCAGTTTCGCCGTGCTCCTCTCGTCCGGGTTGAGCCTGGCTCTAAGTCTTCCCCCCTCAAACCGTATCGCCTTCGGCGGATTCGGGGGACCGTAGAGAAGCAACCAAACCCTCACGTCCCTTCTGAACCCGTGAGAGAGAAGGAATGCGCTGTTCAAAAACCTGCAGAGCACGTCTATCCTCCCGCTCGTCCCGGGAAGGTCGTCCAAACTGAAGTCCGGCGAAGTATGGGCTTTCGAGGCCTTTATTATGAAGGTTCTCAACTCAGTGCCTCCCGTGCCTCTCGTACCAGCCCCACTCTTTCTTTGGCCCGAAGGCCCTAACGCCCTTCTTAACCAGCGTAATCCTGAGCTCCTTTGCCATCTCGTGGGTTATCTCTCCCCTCTCCTCCATCCAGTTGATTATCTCAAGGGCCTCCTCGTCGGTCTCACAGCGCCTGAGGAAGTCTATCACGGTCGGCTCATAGCCGGAGAAGTCCATCGGCTCGGCCTCGGCTTCCCCCTCTTCCTCGCTGGCACGGTAGGCCTCTATTGGTAGCCCTCCCTCCTCAAGCTCCCTTGAAAGGGCAGGGAAAGTCTTCTCGAACTCCTCCCTATCGTACTCCTGCCAAGCGAACTCATCCACGGGCCGTTTCTTCTTCTCCACCATCCGGCACACCGGGCATAGTAGGGTCAAGGGTTTATAAATGGTAAGCCGGAGGAAGGTTCATGAAGGGCTCTTACTTCCTCGTCATACGTCTCAAAGATGGCCGGACGATAAGGACGAAGGCCAGGGAGTTTCCGCTCAAGGCCGGCTACTACGTCTACGTCGGCTCCGCCATGAACTCCCTTGAAAAGAGAGTTAGAAGGCACTTCTCGAAGGAGAAAAAGCTCCACTGGCACATAGACTACCTCCTGAAGGAGGCGGAGCTTTTGAGGGCCTACCTGATTCCGAGCGGGGAGAGGCTTGAGGAGAAGCTTTCACTTGAAGTTTCCCGCTTTGGAGAGCCGGTTGAGGGCTTCGGAGCCAGCGATATCAAGGCCAGCACAAACCTCTATCGCTTTGAGAAGGAACCGGACTGGATTTTGGTTGAAATCCTTAGGAGACTCGGCCTGGAGTGGAAAAGGGTTAAAAGTGTGGAGGATATAGAAAACCCAAGGTGAGAGAATGGGAACCGTGATCGAGGCAATTTATGACGGGGAATCCTTCAGGCCCCTCAGAAAGGTCAAACTTCCAAAGGGTACCAAGGTGAAAGTCCTCATAGGGGAGACCATATGGGATATGATGAACGAAATTGAGGGCATAGAAGTCAAGGTTAACATAGGGGATGTGTTCGAAGATGTCAGGGGAAGAAAGAGGGTTCGTTATTGACACTAATGTCATTGTGGGAGCGTTCTTCTATGGCTCGGATTACCCTCAGCTTAGAGGGTCAAAGAGCATTCTCTCGAAATGCAGGCTTGTCCTTAAGTTGGTTCGCGGGAAGAATGTAGCTGTACCCCGGGTTGCAGTCGTGGAGTCTATCAGCGTTGTGAAAAGGATAAGTGGCGATAGGGAACTTGCAATAAGGCTTGGAAATGCCATTGAGAACTCCTTTGAAGTCGTTCCAGAAGAAATGTTCTATAAGGTTGCCAAAGACATTGCATCGGATACTTCTCCTTCAGGATTCGACACCTATTTTCTGGCACTTTCAAAAAGCCGGGAGTACCGTTTAGTAACCCGCGACAGGGCACTCTGCACTCATGCCCGTAGAGTAAACGTTGAATGCCTCCTAATAGACGAATCGATTGGTGAGAGTGAGATAAATGCTTTCATGGGGGGGTAAACCCATGCTCGAAATCGGCAAGGTTGAACGCTACATCCACGATAAGCTCAAAAGGGAGAAGCTCCACTTCGTTCTCCTCGATCCTGACGATGTCGAGCCCGAAACTGCCGGAAGGATAGCGGAGATGGGTGAGGAAATCGGCGTCGATGCGATAATGGTCGGCGGTTCGACCGGGGCGGAGGGGGAAGTCCTGGATAGCGTCGTTAAGGCCATCAAGGAGTCCTCATCACTGCCCATAATACTCTTCCCGGGCTCACACGGAGGGATAAGCAAGTATGCCGACGCGATATTCTTCATGAGCCTCCTCAACTCAAGGAACCCCTTCTTCATCACCGGGGCCCAGGCACTCGGTGCCTTCCAGGTTAAGCGCTACGGCATAGAGCCAATCCCCATGGCTTATCTCATAGTCGAGCCGGGGGAAACGGTCGGATGGGTCGGCGATGCAAAGCCAATCCCGAGGCACAAGCCGAAGATTGCAGCTGCCTACGCACTGGCCGGCCAGTACCTCGGCATGAGGCTCGTTTACCTCGAAGCTGGAAGCGGGGCAAGCAAGCCGGTTCCGCCCGAGATGATAGCGCTCGTGAAAAAGGTCATAGACGTTCCCCTCATAGTCGGAGGGGGAATAAGGACCGAGGAGCAGGCGAGAAAGGCCGTTAAAGCCGGTGCCGATATAGTGGTTACAGGGACGGCAATAGAGAAGGCCGGTTCCCTCCAGAAAGCCAGGGAAAAGCTGGAAGAGCTGAACAGAGGGATAAAGAGCGTCAGGCCTCTGTGAAGACCCTGAACGCGATGCCACCGCCCTTGAGGAGCTTCTTAAGCTCAGCGAGGAGAGGGCTCGGGTTCTCTTCTATTACCTCCATCCTGACCTCACTAATACCCCTGCTGTCGGGCGGGAAGAAGTGTATGTCCCTTATCCTGCCCCTTAACCTGGAAAGGATATGCCTCAGAATTCGCCCCCTACTCTCATAGGGGACTCTAATGTCAAGTTCAACAATTTTCATACCTATCACCGTTTTATTCTTTGAAAGAAGTCCTATAAAACCTTTTTCATAAGCGGGAATTATTGCCCTCCGAGCCCGATATTACCGGGGGTTATGAAAAGACTTTTACCTTAGCGTTTCGACGTTCATCTGGTGATTCCCGTGAAGGCGTTCGTTTCCATAGACCTTGAGGGCCTGCCCCACGTTGTGAGCGTTGAGCACCTTCTCCCAAAAGGTGCCCTCTACGGGGAGGCGAGAAAGATAGCCACAAGGGTCGCCAAGGCCGTTGCAGAAGCCCTTCACAAAGAGGGCTTTGAGGAAGTCGTAATAGCCGACAGCCACGGGCCAATGGTGAACGTGTTGCCCGATGAAATGCCGGGCTATGCAAGGCTCGTCAGGGGCTTTCCAAGGCCCCTGAGCATGGTGGCGGGAGCAAAGGGTGCAGACATCGCGGTTTTCCTCGGCTATCACGCCAAAGCTGGCACGGGAAAGGCGACCTTCGACCACACTTACAGCAGTTCGAGCGTGGCAAGCATAGAGGTGAACGGGAAAGCTGTAAGTGAGGCCCTCCTCAACGCGTACCTCCTCGGCGAATGGGGGATACCGGTTATAATGGTCGCCGGAGACAGGAGGCTCATAGAGGACGACTTGAGCGAGTTATCCGGAACCGTTGGGGTTGTCCTGAAGGATAGCTTCTCCCGCTACTCATCGGTCAGTCCAGCCATGGAGACCGTCGAGACCCTCCTGAGAAAAGGGGTTGCAGAGGCCGTCGGGAAGTGGAAAGAAGGCCTGATAAAACCCCTGAGGACAAAGACGCCCGTTGAGGTCAAACTCCGGTTCCTCAGCAGTGCCTTCGCAGATTCCGCGGAGCTATGTCCCCTAGTTGAGAGAATCGACGGAAGGAGCGTTGTCTTCAGAGCGAAAAACGTTGAAGAGGCCTACCGCATGATAGAGCTTCTCATACTGGCCTCCGCAGGCGTCAGTTCAATCCTGAGGAGGTGAGTGTACCCCCAGGGAGCGAAGCGGGATCACTGCTCGCCGTCCGCTCACCCGCCGCGGTTTCCCGGGGGCGTTCTCTATCCCATCTCTACCCCCCTTAAGCTTTGTCCTCCTCGACGTATGGGGCAGTAATCACCTTCCTTATCTCCCTCGCCTTTTTCTCGCCTATTCCCTCAACCTCCTTGAGCTCCTCCTCGGTGGCGGTGAAGACCCTCTCCACGTTGCCGAAGTGCTTTAGGAGTCTTTTCGCCAGAGTTGCCGAGACGTTGGGCAGGCCTTCGACTATCAAACGTTGCCTCTCCGCTAAAGTTAGTGCCTTCTTCTCGCTCCTTAAGCGAACCTCCTTCTTCCTCTCCTCCTGCTCGCGCTTCGCCATCAGGTAGATGAATTGGGCGGTCTCTTCTTTCCCGGAGGAAAACAGGATTGGAACGCCCCAGTCCAGCGTTACGGCCGTTATGGCCCCCCTTATCGCGTTCGGGTGGACATTCCTTATGCCGTAGAGCTCGCCCTCGATGATTATCACCGGCTTCTCGTAGGCTTTCTTTAGCCTCTCAACCTGGTCGAAGAGTCTACCGTCTATGATAGACTGTATGAAGTCGTTGGCGCTCTTTCTCTCTATTCCAACCTCCTCGCTGACTACGTAATCGGCAACGTCGAGCGTTTTAACCTCGATTTCCGCGCCGAGTTCCCTCAAAAGCTTTGGAACGCCGCTCCTTAGCTCGCGCGAGTCAACGTAAACGACGATGCCCTTCGGCTTTCTGACGAATATGGGCTTAATCGGAAGTTCCTCCAGCTTTTCACGGGTTTTCTCAGACTTTTCCTGAGGCTTAAGGGTCTTGCCTTCCTTCTTTTTAGGCCTGAGAAAAGCGTCCAAAGAAGTTATTTTCCCCCTACCCATCTCCGTCCTCTCCACAGGCTTTTCCATTATTTCAGCCCTTTTCGGCTTCGACTTCTCAAGCTCTCTGGCGATTTTCCTTATAGCCTCGAACATTCCCTTCTCCTTTCTCCTTGAGCTCCAGTAGTAGGCCTCATCGCGCGTTCCCTTCGCCATCAGGATCACAACCTTTCCGGGCCTGTGCCTTCCGGTCCTACCGCGCCTCTGGATGCTCCTTATCGCTGAAGGCACGGGCTCGTAGAAAACCACAAGGTCAACCTCGGGAACGTCGAGCCCCTCTTCGCCGACGCTTGTGGCCACGAGAACCTTGAATTTCCCCTTGGAGAACCTGTCGAGTATCTCCTTTTGTTCCCTCTGGCTCATCCCCCGGTCGTTGACCCTGCTGGATTGGCCTATGAAGCGCTCCGCTGAGATCCCCATTCCATTAAGTTCCTCGACTATCTTCCTCCCGGTGTCGCGGTAGTTCGTGAAAACGATTATCTTTGAATCGGGCTTTTTCTCAAGCTGGCCCCTTATGAGCTCCTTCAGCCTCTCCATTTTCGGATGGTCAAGTCCGAGTTCCTTCGCCTGAACGAGGAGGTAAATCACCTTCCTCATGCGGGGATCTTCCATGAGTTCCCTGCTCGACTTGGAGCGGTCCTCGCGGAGCTTTTTTAGATAGGCCCTCAAAGCGGTTAACCCCTGCGTTTCTAGGAGTTCTATAGCATGGTGGAGCTTCATCGCCTTCGCCTGGTGCTTCATAAGGGAACCGAGCGAGTAGTCGCCCCTGGCGACGGCCTGGTTTATCTTTGAGCCCGCCTGTAAAACCTCTCTCTTGGGTATGTCCGGTGAAGCGGAACTGACGAGGCCAGCATTCGCGAGAGGTTTAAGGCTCTCCTTCAGCATCTCTCTGAGGATTAAGCGGACTTCCTTGTAGATTCCGGGGAGGTCAACCCTGACCCACTCAAAGGCTATTTTCTGGACGTAAGGCTTCACATCGGGCGAGCTCTCGGTTCTAACCTCGATGTGCTCTATCCCGAGGTTCTTCACTATCTCCCGTATCTTCTCCTCGTCGCTTCCCGGTGAGGCGGTTAAGCCCAGAACGAGCGGGTGCTTTGCCCTTTTCAGATACTCCCTCGCTATAAAGACGTAGGAGTAGTTGCCCACCGCTCTGTGTGCTTCATCAAAGACGAGCAGGACAACGTCCTCAAGGGAAATCCTGCCGGTTAAGACGTCGTTCTCAACAGTCTGGGGAGTTGCCGTTATTACAACGCTCTCCTCCCAGATTTTCCTCCTTTTCTCGGGAGAAAGCTCGCCGGTCAGAACGTTTATCTTCTCAGGAGGGAGGTTAAAGAGCTTTCTAAAGCTCTCCGCATGCTGAAGAGCTAGGGGTTTGGTAGGAGCGAGCATGAGAACCTTCCCGCCGTATTTTGAGAGCCTGTAATCGGCTATGAGCATCGCTATGAGCGTCTTCCCCAAACCCGTAGGAAGAACGACGAGGCAGTTCCGCTCCTTACACTTCGCGTAGATGACCTCCTGATAAACCCTGGGTTCGATTAAATCCCTGCGGAAATACATATGCATAGGTTCCCGGCGAACTTTATAAACTCTCGGACTAACCCCGGACATGCTCCTGACGAGGCACGCAAGGGAGAGGCTCGCCAAAAGGCTCGCCAAGAGGAGGAAACTGGAGAGAATATACTCGGAGCTCTGGGACTTCATCGACCGCTCCGTGAGGCTTGCCCCCAGGGAAGGCGTTGCTATCTTCACCGATGGGAGAAAGAGCCTCGTCTGCGCCGAACTGCCCTGTGAGAGGCTTTCGAGGGAGAAGATTCTCAAGAGAGTCGAGGGGATAAGGGACTCCTACGAGTGCGTCTTTTTCGATGAAAGGATGGTGAAACTCACGACGCCCAAAAAGTTCCTCGAACTTATTCCAGAGGGAAATTACTGCTTCTACATCAACCGGGAAAAGAAGAGCCTTTACATCGGAACGAGGGCCCCGCTCTTGGCAATAACCCTGAGGCCAGCCAAGAGGAGTGAACGGTCGGCTTTCCGCGAGCGGAGGGGGTAAGCCTCACGCCGGCTGGCCTTCGAGGGGAACAACCAGGATTTCCCCAAAGGGCTCCTCCTGAATGAGGTCGACCTTGCCCATGTTCGCCAGGAATAGCAGGTAGAGGAAGGTTCTGGCAACGTACTTTGGGGTGGGGTCAAAGACAAGGTCCCAGAAGTTTATAGGTTTCCCCGTCTCCTCGTAGAGCTTTCTCACTATCTCGTAGAGCTTGTTGACGTGCTTCTCGATGTCAACGCGGAAGTCATCGACCACAAAGACCTCCTCGTCTATCTCCTCCCTCTTCCTCTTCCGGGGCTTTCTCTTCTCAGCCTCCTCAAGGGCGTCCATAAGGGCCTCCACGAGGTCGTCGAAGGTGTAGTATCGCTCGACCCTTCTCAGGGGCGGTGCGAGTGGCTCAACGTCAACGCGGATGCGCTCCTCCTTCTTCTCTTCTCCCTCCTCGGTATCGGCGTAAAGCAGGGCCTCGCTCTTCATCCTCACGAGTATTGAAGCCGCTAAGATGGCCCTCGCGGAAACGCGGAGGTCGAGCTCCTTCATCTCCCTCAGCCTTTCAAGGTACTTCTCGGTTAGGTCAACTATGTCTATGTTCCAGGGATCAACTTTCCCGAGCTGAACCAGCTGGAGGAGGATGTCAATGGGGGTAATCTCCTCTTCTCGCCGGGATTCCATGGTTCTCACCCTTTGACTCGAACCCATCCTCTCTCAAATCTTTGGAACCTCTTTTTGCCAGCTTAGTTTCTTTATTGAGTGTCCATACGCCATGTTTAACGTGTACTCCGCCGGTGATGGCCATCTCTCAAACTCCTCTTTGTCGAACATTGCTCATCCCTCGCTCAACCTCCCGAACATCTCCCTGTGCTCCTTCTCGTCCTTCCTCCTTATCTCTTCGAGTATCTTTCTCGCCTTCTCAAGGCTCAGCGATACGACTCTGGAGACGCCGTCCCTCATGCTGACGCCGATTATCCTGTCTGCGTTGGCCATCATGACGTCGCGGTGCGTCATTATGATGAACTGGCTCTCCCTGGCGGACTCCCTGATCAGGTCGGCGACGCGCTTGACGTTTGCATCATCGAGGTGGGCATCTATCTCGTCGAGGAGGTAGAAGGGGGCAGGCTTGTAGCGCTGTATCGCGAAGACGAAGGCGAGCGCTATTATCGCCTTCTCACCACCGCTCATGGCTTCGATCCTCTTGACGTCCTTTCCTGCAGGCTTGGCCTCTATCTCAAGGCCACCCGAGAACGGATCCTCGGGGTTTTCGAGGACGAGCTTCGCCTCCCCACCGGGCGAGAGCTTGGCGAAGAGCTGTGAGAAGTTCCTGGCTATCTCGTTCAGCGTCTGGAGGAAAACCTGCTTCTTCTGGCCCTCTATCTCCTCTATGAACTCCTCGATGCTCTCCTTCTCTGCAACCACCTGCTCGCGCTTGCTCTTGAGCTCAAGGTAGCGCCTCTCGACGACCTCAAAATCTTCGATGGCCTTCATGTTGACGGGCTCAAGGGAGCGCATCTCGGCCTCCATCTGCTCAATCTGCTCCCTGAGCGCGTCCAGCTCTAAGGGAACCTCCTTAATTGACCTTATCAGCTTGGCGTCAAAGTGCTTAAGCTCCGCCCTCTTCTCGGCCAGAGTGGCTTCCGCCTGTCCGAGCTTTATCCTCAGTGTGTTGGCCTCGATTCTGAGCTCGTTGAGCCTGTTGGAGAGCTCATCCTTCTCCTTCCTTAGCCCGGCTATCTCCTTCCTCAGCCTCTCGCGCTCGTCACGGAGCTCCTTGAGTTCACCCTTAACGCTCTCCTCGGCCTTCTTCAGCTCCTCAAGCTCGGCATTGAAGCCCTCGATGGCCCTCTCGTTCTCCTCTATGTTGGCCTTCAGGGCGTTTATCCTGTTGATGAGCCCCTCGATTTCTTCCTCAAGGTCGGCCTTCCTCGGGAGGAGCTCCTCGTTTATCCTGCTCTCAAGGCTTTCGAGCTTGCTCTCCACCCTGCTGAGCTCTTCCTTGAGCTTGGATATCTCCCTCTCGACTTCCCTTATCCTCTCGTTCAGCTCCCTGGCCTCGGGGTTGTCGAGGGCCTTCCTGAGCTTCTCCCTCTTTCTTTCAAGCCTCTCAATCCTTCCCTTCAGCTTCGCCATCTCTCCCCTGGCCTTCTCGGTCATCTCCTGGAGTTTAGCTATTAGTTCTTCCTTCTCCTCGATTTCCTCTGCCAGGGCTCTGTCCTCGGCAAGTAGCCTATCAAGCTCCTTCTGGAGAACCTGAACGTCCTTATTGAGCTCGCTCTTCTTCATCCTCAGCTCGAAGAGGGTGTTCTCAATACCCTTGAGCTCTGCCCTGAGGGAGTTTACCTCGGCCTCAACGGCCTCTTTCCCTCTCTCCAGGTTTTCGACGCGCTTCTTTATCTCCTCGACGTTGAGGCCGAGTCTCCCGCGTGGCCTGTAATGACCCCCTGTTATCGCACCGCTCCTCTCAAGGAGCTCACCGCCAAGGGTCACCATCCTGACCTTTCCTATCCCGACGCTCCTCGCTTCATCCATGTCGTTCACTATCAGCGTGTCCCCGAGGGCGTAGGCAACGGCGTTCTTAAAGCGGGGGTCGTAGCTCACAACATCAAGGGCCGGAACGCCGAGGGAGGGCTTCACCTTCATTGACCTCGGCTTTATCTTGTTGAGGGGGAGGAATGTAAGCCTGCCGAGCTTCTTCTCCTTGAGGAGTTTTATGGCCCTCTCCGCAACGCGGTCGTCCTCGACAACAACGTTGTCGTAGTTGCCCCCAAGGGCCACCTCGACGGCGAGGGCGTATTTTTCGTCAGATACCCTTATGAGCTCCCCCAGAGTCCCGTAGAGACCGGGGATGTTTTCCCTCTTGAGGAACTCGACGGCCCTGTTGCCCCTTACCTCCTTCTGGGCCTCGGCCTTTATCAGCTCCTCCTTGGCCTTAGCGAGCTCTGGCTCTATCTTCTTGAGCCTTCTAACTTTCTCCTCAAGCTCCTTCTCGGCCTTCCTGAGCCTCGCCTCGGCCTTCGATATTTTAGCCTCCACCTCGGAGAGTTCGGACCTTTTGGCTTCAAGTCCCCTCTTCGTCTCCTCTATGCCTGCCTTCAGAGAGTTCCTCCTGAGGTTGGCCTGCACTATTCTGGCCTTCGCCCTCTCGATTTCCTCGCCGTATTTCGCGATTTCCCCTTCCTTCATGTAGAGCTCCTTCTTTGCATTCTCAAGCTCTTCAACGACCCTGTCGAACTCTTCCCTTGCTATGGAGTACTTCCTGTCGATTTCACCCAGCTTGATGACGAGCTCGTTCCTGCTAGCTTCGAGGGTCTTTATCTCCGCCAGGAGCTTCTCGCGCCTCTTGCTCCAGCGCTTTATGGCGCTCCTGCTCTTCTCGATTTCATCCGAAACCTTCTTCAGTTCCTCCTTGGCCTTCGAGAGCCTCTTCTGGCTATCCTTTATCTCCCTCTCGGCGTTCTCGATGTTCCTTCTCGCGAGCTCTATCTTGGACTTGACCTCGCTTATCTTCCTCGTGACCTCAAGGATTCCATCCTCGCTCTTCTCCTCAAGCTCCCTCTCGACCTCGGCAAGCCTCTTCTCCCTCTCAACGATTGCCCTTGCTATCTCCCTCAGCTTCGCCTCAAGGGCACCGATTTCGGCCTCAAGCCCCTCGCTCCTCGCTTTTCCCTCCTCAATAAAGCGCTCCAGCCTCTTTATCTCCCCGAGGAGGAGGGTAACCCTGGCCTTCTCCACGCGCTCCTTCAGGTCGAGGTACCTCAAGGCATCGTTGCGCTCCCTTTCGAGCTTGTCCAGCTGGGCCTTTACCTCCCTTATGAGGAGGTCAACCCTGGCGAGGTTCTCCTCCGCCTGCTTGAGCTCCTTCAACGCCTTCTCCTTCTTGGCGTCGTACTCGGCTATACCGGATATCTCGTCTATGATGAGCCTCCTCTCCGTTGGGGACATCTTGATGAACTTGGTTATGTCCCCCTGAAGAACTATGTTGTAGCCGTCCGGGGAAATCATCGCGGCGCTCAGGATGTCGATTATCTCGCTTCTGCTCGTCCTCTTCCCGTTGAGCCAGTAGGTGCTCCTCCCGTCGGGATAAACCCTGCGCTTTATCACTACCTCATCCTCGTCTATCGGAAAGCCCCTGTCCTCGTTGTTGAAGTACATCGCAACCTCGGCGTACTTTGCTGGAGGCTCGCTCTTTGAGCCCGCGAAGATAAGGTCGCTTATCCTGCTGGCTCGCATGGCCTTCGCTGAGAGCCCTCCAAGGACGAAGAGAACAGCATCACCGATGTTGCTCTTACCAGAACCGTTGGCACCGATGATGGCGGTAAAACCCCTGGCGAGTGGCACGACAACTTTCCTGTTGCCGTATGATTTGAAACCCTTCATCTCAATCTTTTCAATGTAAGGCATGACTCACACCTAAAGGGAGAAAAGGGACACTCAATATATAAACCTCACTCAACTATCCTCCTCAGGAGGTTCCTTATCTTCTCGTCTATGGCCTCGCTGACTACAATGTAGATGTTGGAGTTCGTCAGTATTGCCATGTCCCTTAGCTTCCCAACGAATCGAAGGGTGGTCTCTGGCCCGTTTTCAAGGAGAAGGTATTCAAGACCGTCCAGAACAACCACCGCGTTCTCCCTATTGAGTTCGTCCCACACCTTCTGCTCGATAACATGAAGCTTCCGAGGGTTAATGGCCTTCGGGTGCTCAATGCTGCTTATCCAGAGAAGAGATACGTTTTTTCCGGGCTTTTCATCGGGATTTCGGGTAATGAACACAATTTTCCTTCTCCCATTGTTCTTAAGGAGCTTTGAAACGCGCTCCGGTGAAATAAATCGGGAGTATTTCTCGGGGGTTCTCCTCCCCCTCAGCAACATCAACATCACTCCCCATCCTCGTGTTAGGACGTAGGAATTGGATTCTCACGGTTTATAAGTATTTCCCCTTCAACAGAACATTTGGGAAAATAATTCAATAACAAAAGCCAAAATGGTAGAAAATGTTCATTCCCTCTGGCAAAGCTCTAGGAGAACACCGGTTACAGCCTTCGGGTGCACAAAGGCTATCTTCGCTCCCCCAGCGCCGATCCTCGGCTTCTCGTCTATGAGGCGGTAGCCCTTCTCCTTCAGCTCTTTGAGGTGCTCCTCTATGTTGTCAACGCCGAGGGCTATGTGGTGTATCCCCTCACCGCGCTTGGCTATGAACTTCGCTATCGGTGAGTCCTCCGCCGTTGGCTCCAAAAGCTCTATCCTGCTCTCCCCGATGTGGATTATTGCGGTTCTAACCTTCTGGTCTGGAACCTCTTCAATCTCATCGACCTTGAGGCCGAGGCCTTCCCATACCTTTATGGCCTCCTCAAGGTTCTTAACGGCTATACCAACGTGGTCTATCTTCTTGAACATACAATCACCTCCAGAGATCCTCCTTAAGTTTCTCCATTACGATTTGAGAGGCCGAATACGGGTCGAGCTTCCTCTCCACGACCTCCTCAATAAGCTCTTTAGCTTCTCCTTCCGCGAGCCTCTCTTCGACCTTCCTCGCTATCGACGAGGCTATTATTGTTTTTACCTCCTCCCGGGCACGGAAGGCCCTGCGCTCTCTCAACCTTCCACTTGACTCCATGTATTCCCTGTGCCCCTTTATGGCTTCCCATAGGGGCTTAACCCCCTTGAGTGTGAAGGCGGTGGTTTCGACTATCGGCGGCTCCCAGCCGAGCTCCTTCCACTTGTCCTTCTCGAACTCAAGGGCCATCTTGAGCTCAAGATAGACCATCTCAACGCCTTCCCTGTCGGCCTTGTTGATGGCGAAGATGTCGGCCACTTCCATGAGGCCGGCCTTTATCGCCTGAACCTCGTCGCCAAGACCGGGGACGGTTACGAGGACAACTGTGTCGGCAGTCTTGACAATATCCACCTCTATCTGGCCGACTCCAACGGTCTCGACAAAAATCAGATCGTAGCCGGATGCATCAAGAACCTTTATCGCGTCGTTGGTGGCCTTCGCTAAGCCCCCGAGGGCACCGCGGGTTGCCATGCTCCTTATGAAAACCCCCGGATCCGTTGAGTGCCTCTGCATCCTCAGCCTATCTCCGAGTAAGGCTCCGCCTGTGAAGGGTGAGGTGGGGTCAACTGCTATGACGCCGACCTTATGTCCATCATCCCTAGCCAATTTTATGAGCTTGTCGAGGAGGGTTGACTTTCCAGAGCCGGGAGGACCGGTTATGCCAACGACGTATGCCTTTCCCGTGAGGGGGTATATCCTCTTCACTACTTCCTTGGCCTTTTCCTCGTCGTTTTCAACGAGCGTTATGAGCCTCGCTATGGCCTTCTTGTCGCCTTTGAGTGCAAGGTCAATTAAGCCCTCCAGTTCTTCGGCCATAGGCATCACTGGAGAAATTATCCAGAGGGGATATAAAGTTAAGCCCTGAACCTCTTGAGGTTCTCGACGGCCTTATCAACGGCCTCTATTATGGTTTTCAGCGGTGTTCCGGGGCCGAAGACCTCGAAGACTCCCATCTTTTTGAGCTCCTCGGCGTCATCGGGCGGGATTATCCCGCCGGCGAAGACGGCTACGTCCTCCCCGGGCTTTAGCCCTTTCTCCTCTAAAAGCCTGAGTATCTTCGGAATGAGAACCATGTGCGCTCCGGAGAGGATGCTTATTCCAAGAACTGCAGCATCTTCTTGGATGACAGTCTCGACTATCTGCTCCGGGGTCTGCCTTATCCCGGTGTATATGACCTCGTAACCTGCCTCCTTAAGGGCCCTCGCAACGACCTTCGCTCCCCTGTCATGGCCATCCAATCCTGGCTTCGCTATAACAACGCGGACTTTTGAGCGGTCTACCATGAGCACCACCGCAGGGGATTGGGCGGGATAATATTTAAACCTTTGTCAAAATTCAAGGTTTGGCTTTACGTTGGATATTTTGTCCAGAAGCGTTTTAAACGCACACAGCTAAGAGGGAAACATGCTGGAGTTTCCGCACGATGCCCATACCCACACGGCTTACTCCGACGGCCTCGGCTCCGTCTACGACAACATAGCAGTAGCAGAGCGGAAGGGCCTGAGGGTTCTCGGCATAACCGACCACAGTCACTACCTCCTCGGCAGGGGACTCAACCGCTACGTGAGAGAAATAAAACGATGGGGCAGTGAGGCCGAGCTCACGGTGCTTGCGGGTGTCGAGGCGAACATAACCCGGGACGGAATAGACGTTCCCCACTGGGCTGTTGAGGGGCTTGACTACCTCATAGCGAGCGTCCACGAGTGGGTGGAAACCCCTGAGGAATACCTGACCCTCGTGAAAAGAGCCCTCGAAGACGAAGTGGACGTCATAGGACACTTCGGGGCCAGCTTCAACTACATAGGCTATCCCGCGGAGGAAGAGCTCGGGGAGATACTGGAGCTTGCAGAGGCCAAAGGAGTTGCCTTCGAGATAAGCTCCCGCTACCGCGTTCCCGAATTAGACTTCGTGAGGGAGTGCATAAAGCGTGGAATTAAGCTGACCTTCGCGAGCGACGCCCACTTTCCAGAGGCCGTTGGGAGCGTCTCGTGGAGCGAGAGGGTCTTCAAGAAGGCCGGGGGAAGAAGGGAAGACCTCCTGTTCGGGGAGTTCCTCTAGGCACTTCAACCTATGGTTTAGGAAAGGGCCTTAAAGGGAGAGCCCAACCATCGAGCGATGAAGGCCGTCGCACTGATGAGCTCAGGCATAGACTCGCCCGTTGCCATCTACCTCATGCTCCAGAAGGGCCTCCACGTTATTCCAGTGCACTTCAGGCAGGACGAAGTTAAGGAGAAGAAGGTCTTCGAGCTCTGGGAAATCCTGAGGAAATATGGCGAAATTGAGAAACCGGTCGTTGTGGACTTCTCCGAGGAGCACGTGCCCGCCTTCGAGAGGTTGAGGGAGCTTAAAAAAGAGCGGTGGACGTGCTTGGTCTGCAAGTGGCTGATGCTCAGGAGGGCCTGCAGGGAGGCCAAATCCCGGGGTGCACGGGCGATCATAACCGGGGATTCCCTCGGTCAGGTGGCAAGCCAGACCCTAGATAACCTGGCACTCATCAGCACCGCCAGCGATTTGCCGGTTCTCAGGCCCCTTATAGGGCTGGACAAGGAGGAGGTCGTCTCGATTGCAAGAGTCATAGGGACGTTTGATGCCAGCTCCCGTCCCGAGAAGCCCTGTCCCTTCGTCCCGAGGCATCCGGTAATAAGGGGCTCACCCCGGGAGTTCGAGAGACTGTTGAAACTGCTCGGCATATGAGCTAAAAATCCCTCAACCTTTGAAAAACAGCGATGGATTTAAATACACCGGAACTCTGGAGCGGTACGTGATGTGAATGAGGCCCCTCCAGCTCTCAACTTACCTCCTCGTCCTCTACGGCTTCCTCCTCCTGGGCGAGGCCTATTATTCCTCTTCAACGGTTTACCTGGCCTTTGCCCTCTTTACCCTCCTCCTAGCTTACTTTGTCGGGCGGAAGAACAGGACGGCCGTTAAGGTTGCCCTGATCTACGCAGGCATAACACTCTTCGTCTCGATACTCTCGCTCATGTACGGGAAGCTGGGAATGGCCCTCGATGCCGTGATAAGCTTCTTCATAGTCCACGACATCCTGAGTTACATCGAGATGGTTTACAAAGAGGAAAAAGAGAACTAAGCGCACCTCTCCCTGTATTCTGCGCTTATCTCGGGCTCTTTCTTCTCCGGAACCTTGAGGATAATCCTCGCGTCCACAACGACGGCTCCTTTACCTTTCTCATAGACGAAGACCGGGTTGAGGTCCATCTCCTTTATGTAGTCCCTGAGGTCGTCGACGAGCTCGCTAACTTTGAGGAGCATCTCGACTATTGCCTCTATGTCGGCCGGCTCTTCACCGCGCGCTCCAGCAAGAATCGGGTAGCCCTTGATCTCGGTTATCATCTTCCTCGCGTCGCGCTCGGTTATCGGGATTATCCTGAACGTCACGTCCTTCAGAACCTCGACGAAGATTCCGCCGAGACCGAACATTATTGCGTGGCCGAACTGCGGGTCCTCGGTTACGCCTATGATGACCTCCCTGCCGGGTCTCAGCATTGGGGCAATCAAGACGCCGAGGATTTCCGCATCGGGCCTGTATTTGCGCGCGTTCTCGTGTATCTCCTCCCACTTCTGCCTGAGCTCCTCGGGGGTTTTTATGTTGAGCATGACCACTCTAGCGTCGCTCTTGTGGAGAATCTGCGGTGACATGAGCTTCATGGCAACGGGATAACCTATCTCCTCGGCGTATTTCAAAGCCTCATCGAGGGTCTTTGCGAGCTTTTCGTTCGGGACGGGAAGGCCGTAAGCCTTCAAAACCTGCTTTGCCTCGTACTCAACCATCGCCGTCCGGCCTTCATTAAGGACGGACTCGATAACCCTAAGGGCTTCCTCCTTCATAACCATCACCTTCACTCCTTCTTCAGGTATTGGGCGTACCTTACGAGACCGGCCAGAGCTCTGACGCCCCTTTCAGGGGTTGGATAGACCGGAACTCCCCGCTCTTCAAGCATTCTCGCGTAGCGGTCCGTCTTCCTTCCACCCATAGCGACGGCAACTATGGGCTTGTCGCTCTTCCTCTGGTAGTCAGCCAGTATCTCTATGGCCTTCTCGTCCTCAAGGAGTGGCACCTGGAAGAGGACTATAACGAGTATCGCGTCCACGTTCGGGTCCTTTGTAAATGCCTCAAGGGCAAGCCTGTACCTCTCGGCGTCGGTGTCGCCAACTACGTCGGTCGGGTTGCCGACAACGGCATGTGGCGGGAACCTCTCCTTGAGGAACTTTATCGTCTCCTCGCTCAGCTCCGCCATCCTGAGGCCGAATTTGGCAACTGCATCGCTGGCCATGACTCCAGCTCCACCGCCGTCGGTGATGATGCCTATCCTATCGCCCTTCGGGAGCTTGTGTTTGAGTGATGCAAAGGCCTTCGCCAAGTCGAACATGTGCTCAAAGTCTTCAGCCCTTATTATCCCCGTCTGCTTGAAGACCGCATCGTAAATGACATCCGCTCCGGCCAGAGAACCCGTGTGGCTTGATGCGGCCTTCGCTCCATACTCGGTTCTTCCGCTCTTCAGAGCGATGACCGGCTTGACCTTCGTTATCCTCTTCGCGCTTTCCATGAACTTCCTTCCGTCCTTGACGCCCTCGATGTAGAAGGTAACGACGTTTATCTCGTCGTCGTGGATGAAGTAGTCCATCAAATCGGCGTCATCAACATCTATCTTGTTGCCGTAGCTGACCATCTTGCCTATTCCTATCTCCGCCATAGCAGCCCAGTCGAGCATCGCAGCTGCAAAAGCCCCGCTCTGGCTGACGAAGGCTATTGGCCCGCTCTTCGGCCTGTCCATCTTCTCCTCGGGCAGGAAGACGGTGTCAACGCCTGTGTCAGGTACGTAAACGCCAACACAGTTCGGGCCGATAACACGTATCCCGTTGGCCTTAGCTATCTCGTAGATTTCGCGCTCAAGCCTCTTACCTTCCTCTCCGAGCTCACCGAAGCCACCGGTGATGATTATGACGGCCTTTATCCCCTTCTCCGCTATGTCCCTCATGGTCTGGGGCACGAATGGAGCTGGAATCGCTATCACCGCGAGGTCGGTATCGTCGGGAAGCTCCTTAACGCTGTGGTAAACCTTGTAGCCCTCGATCTCATCCAGCTTGGGGTTCACGGGGTAGATGTTGCCCTTGAAAACACCGTTCTCCTTGTTCCTCTTGAAGTTCTCAAAGATAACGTTCCCGACTTTGCCCTTTTTGTTGGTCGCGCCGATGATAGCGACGGCCTTTGGCTCGAAGAAGGGCTTCAGTTCTTCAACGATTTTCTCGGTCATGCTCCTCCCTCCAGAAGATTCACCGTTTCCAGTTCGGTGGGAATGTATAAAAGGGTTGCGTTTTGTAAAGATGAGCTCCAATGAACTTTAAAGCCCACCAATGTCCCTGAGATAGCCCAGACTCCTCTCCGCGTCCTCAAGGCTGGAAACTTCAAGAACCCGCGGGACCCCCGGGAGCTTCGGCAGGACTTCCCTCCAGGGGATTATCCCATCTCCAACGGCCAGGTGCTCGTCGGCTTTGCCTGAGTTGTCGTGGAGGTGGATGTGGACTATTCGCCCTTTAAAAATCCTCAGGAAGCCCTCAAAGTCCCTCGTGGTGGTGTTCAGGTGGCCGAGATCAAAGGTAACGCCCAGTTCAATTCCCTCAAGGAGCTCGGCGAGCCTTTCCGGGGTCTGAGCGTCCAGTATGGGAAAGCTGGGCATGTTCTCAACCCCAACGGTGACCCCGTATTCCCGCGAAAGCTCCCCAAGCCTTGAAAGCGACTGCCTGTGAACCCAGTTGTAGTCGTCCCTGTATTTTCTGCTCGCTGGGGAGCAGTGGCCGGGATGAACCGTAACGCTCAGGGCGTTAAGGAGGGAAGAGACCTCAAGGGCCTCCTCAAGAACCTCCAGAGAAGCCTCTCTGATTCGAGAATTTAAGGAGCCTATGTTCACGTCGCTGAAGGGCGCGTGAACCGTTACAGCTAAGGAGTAGCTCTCAATCAGTTCGGAATAGCTCTTCCAGTTGGTTCGGGTGAGGAAGTTGGGCCACTCGCTCACGAGCTCAACGGCGTCAAAGCCAAGTTCCTTAACCGCTCTGAGCCACTCCTCGAAGGCCCTAACGTTCCTTCCCGGGTAAGCCGTGGTCGAGAGGCCTATCATGCTCCCACCATCATCTTTGCCAACAGGACAACAAAGAGGGTTCCCATAACGTCAGATATTGTTGTAACAGTCGGGATGGCAACGTTGTCGGGGTCTATGTTGAAGCGGTGGGAAAGGTAGGCGATGAAGACTCCAATTCCAATATTTGCAACGACGAGCAAGGGGTAACCAAGAATAAAGGGCCATATCAGTGCGGCGTGGTAGCCTATCAGGTTCGTGACGTGGATGGCTATGTAGTTGGTCAGGAAGCCGATTATCGGCGTCAGCAAGAGGAGGGCCAAAACGTCAAGGTAAAACCCCCTGTTCATTAGCGCGCTCTTTCCGGAGAGGTTCAGCCTCGTTGAAGTAGTTGCCGCGGCTATGGATGCGAAGTTACCAACGCTGTCGAGTATTGAGGGATACATGACGCTGAGGATTATGGCCTTGGAGATAACGTCGCTGTAAGACTCGAGTGTGGAACCTGAGAATATCTCGATGAGGGCCAGGATCGTCAGGACACCCGAGACCTCCTTGAATGCCTTCACGTGCTCCTTCTTGTAGTCGGAGAGGAATATTAGCAGGAGGAAGAGGACTATCATGAAGGCCGTGAATGCGTAGAAGGCCGTTTTGTGGTCTTCATAGAAGAATATGAGATAAACGAGCGTCGGGATGGTTATGACGTCAGCCACGGAAGTTATCAGGGGTGCTGCTATCATGTCCGGATCGGTACCCCAGCGGTAGGGGAATATCGTGATGAAAGCGGTTGAATAGCCAAGGAGCAGACCAATGACTATGGCTGAAGCTATGACAATGAGGAGGACAATGAAGGCCGAGTGCGAAAAGCCGAGCTTTATTGCACCGGCCACCCAGAGAACGATGAGAGGTATCTTAGAACTCCCAATGGCCATCGATACGTTTGTAGTGACCTCCTTATCGAGTATCCCTTTGATTTTACCGAGGTGAAGGGCGGTTGTCATTCTCGAAGCCATCGCACCGAAAACATTGCCCCTCAAATCGCTAAGACCGGGAAGGATGACTAGGAGAAGCGGATACGAAGTGGCTATTATCTTGAAATTCTTGCCCAAAACACCCCCACCAACGAAATCAAGGGCTAAACAGAGCAATAACGCTGGGAACGTTACCAAAAACGTCTGTTTCAACCTCTCCCGCCATCCGTGGGTTCCAACGGTTACTTCCACCGGGAGCATCGTCTTCCACCCCCATTCCTCCCACCTCCGGGCCATTTAGCGGAGCAGTTTTATAAAAGTTGTCATTTACACTCAACTGAGCGGCGAAAAGTAAATAAGCCGGGGCAGAGATTCAAAACGGGGGAGGGACTTCGATGGAAGAATGGGACGAGGTTGAGGTTCCCGACAATGTAAAGGACATCTTCGTCGAGATGAAGAACACGGCTGAGCTCATGGTTGATCTTGCTTACTCGGCTGTTCTCTTCAGGGAAAAGGAGATGGCCGAAGAGGTTCTTGAGCTTGAGGAATACCTCGACATCCTCAATTACAACCTGATGGTTAGGGCAGTTCTCTCTGCAAGAAACCTCAAGGACGCGGAGAGAATAACGTCAATCCTCCAGATGGGTCGCTCGATAGACGATATATCCAACGCGGCAGCGGATCTCGCGAAGATGGTTCTCGAAGAGAAGCTCCATCCCCTCGTCACTGAGGTTATCCTTGAGAGTGAGGAGACGATAGGGAAAGCCGTCGTTTCCCCCGATTCCGAACTCGTCGGGAAGAGCCTTGAGGAGCTTGATCTGCCGACTAACACCGGGGCATGGGTGATTGCAATAAGAAGGGGAAAGAGGTGGATTTTTGACCCCGACGAGGACACAAAGATATTCCCGAACGACACCCTCATAGCAAGGGGCACCCGAACGGCCCTTGAGAGGCTTAAGGAGATAGCCCGCGGTGTTCTGAAGGTGGTGTCCCATGGATGAATTCGAGGAGATTAGGAACTGCCTCATAGAGATGAAGGACCTCTCGGCCCTCATGATAGACTTGGCCTTCTCCTCCGTCATGTACAACAGCGAGGACATAGCCGAGGAGGTCTATATCCTTGAGGAGAGAATAGACGACCTAACCCTCAAAGTCAAAAAGCTAGCCCTCCGGGCAGCTAAGAAAGAGGACGATCCAGAGAGCCTGCTCAGTATAATAGACCTCGCCGACATAAACGAGCGCATAAGCGACGCAGCTTACGGTATAGCGGACATAGTCCTGAGGGACATAGAGCCACACCCTATCATCATGGAAATAATGGAGGACACCGAAGAGGAACTCGGAAGGGTAACTGTCAGGCCCAACTCGGTTCTCATCGGCAAGAGCCTTGAACAGCTCAAGCTCCCGAGTAAGATAGGGACGAGGATAATAGCCATAAAGCGCGGTGACCGCTACATCTACGACCCGGGGAAGAAGGACACAATCGAAGAGGGGGACGTCCTCATAGCGGTTGGCTCCGACCTCGACAAGCTGAGAAAGCTAGCCGGGGAAGAAGTAGAGGAGGAAGAATGATTCTTGGTTATCCTCTTCTTCTAGCGTCTTCATGGGTCGGCTTTTCTACCTTATGTCCTCATCCTTTACGAGCCCCTTAGCGTAGGGGCAGAGCTCCCTGAGGGGACACTCGTTGCACCTCGGCCTTATCGGCTTGCAGATGCTCCTCCCGTGGTCAACCATGGCGTGGTTCACGTATATCCACTTCTCCCGCGGGATGAGCTCTCTGAGGTACTCCTCGACTTTCTCCGGCTGAACCCTCGGTGGAGCCAGACCGAGGCGCTTGCTTATCCTGTTAACGTGCGTATCAACTGGAATAGCCTGTCTTCCGAAGCCGTAGGCTAAAACTATGTTGGCGCACTTCCTACCTATTCCCGGCAACTTCATGAGCTCGTGAACATCGTCGGGAACCTTCCCGCTGTACTTTTCAAGGATTATCCTCGAAGCCTTGACTATCCACTCGCCTTTCGTCTTCCAGAGGCCGACCCCCCGCTTTCTCAGGAACTCCTGCATCTCCTCGACGGGCGTTTTTGCTATCGTCTCGATGTCCCTGTATTTCCTGAAGAGCTCCTCCCAGACGCGGTAGGTAACCTCGTCCCTCATTCTCTGGGAGATTATGCAGTGAATCAGAGTCCTGTACGGGTCGCCTATGAGGAGCTTCTCCCTGGGGTGTGTCTTCATGAGGATTTCGACTATTTTCTCGGCCCTTCTCTTCTTCTCTTCCCAGCTCTCCTCGAAGGTGAAAAGGCTAGGGTCTAATGATTTTGACGCCCGAACCATGGATTACCACCACCGAATCTTCAGTTACCCTAATTCCTTTAAGGGGCTTGAACTCCTCGCTATAAAGTTTTTGCCCCTCCTTGGAGAGCACGACGACCTTGTTTCCGAGGACGACGACAAAGCCCTTCCCAAAGGGTATGACGTCCTCAACTTCCTTCTCGAACTCAACGTTGGCTACATCAAGGTTCCCGGTCGAGAACTCGATTTTCGTCGAGCTCGTTACCTTGAGAGGGGAGGGCTCGGCTAAGAGAACCTTGAAGTGGAGGGGCTCTCCAATCAGCTCAACGACGACTTCCTCACCGGTTTTAACCTCCTTTCCGAGGAGCTTACCCTTTATTACTTCCGCGAAGTCGGGGGTCAGTTCGGCCTCAAAGAGTGGCTTGAGAACCAGCCTCATACATATCACCTGAAGGAGTTGGGCGGGGCCTTAATAAGGATGGCGACCCAAAGACTTTTAACCGATATGTCGCCCGATATATTGGGTGGTTCGATGGAGAAGCCCAACGTCAGGGGCACGCTCAAGCTCGTCATCCTCGACCTGCTTAGAGAGGCAAACCACGGCTACGGCGTGATGGCCGAGATGGAGAGGCTCTACGGCATAAAGCTGAGCGCCGGGACGGTTTACCCAATCCTTGCATCGCTCAGGAGGAGCGGACTAATCGAAGTTGCCGAGAAGGGAAAGCGTGAGAGGAAGACCTACGTGATAACGGAGAAGGGCCTAGAATACCTTGAGAGGCACAGGGCTGAGCTTGAAGAGGCCAAGGGAAAGATGAGGGCCTACAAGCTCTTCCTTGAGCTCGGCGGTGAGGAACTCAAGGAGGCCTTCAGGGAGCTCTTCTCAAGGATTGAGGAGCTTGACGATGGCCAGCGGAGGGAGCTTGAGGAGCTTTTCAAGGACTGCGCCAGACGGATTAAACTCGTCCTCCTCGGTGAGTGAGATGGAAGTCCCGGACTGGAAGGACTACTACGAAAGAATGAAGGACACCTCCCCGCTGGTCATACACTACCCGATATGTGGCGGGGGCGACGAGTGCATTTCAGCATGTCCTTTCAGCGAGGAGATATGGGAAGTCGTCCCGATGAGGGTGAGCCTCTTCGGGGTTGGATACAGGGTTCGCCTCAGGCCCTTCATGAAGAACCCGGAAGCCTGCAGGAGGTGCTACATCTGCGTTCAGGCCTGCCCGACAGGGGCGCTGAGACCCGCCGAAAGCCCGGTAAGGCATCCCGCCCTGACCTTCATCAAGAGCGCCTTGGCGTTGCCCTTCAAGAAGAGGTATGGCCTTAGCTTTGTTTTCCGGAAGGAGCACGTTGAGAGGTTTAAAAGGAACAACTTCCTTGGTGGTGACGGTGGAGTGGGCGATTGAAGTTGAGAACCTCGTGAAGCGCTACGGCGACTTCGAGGCCGTTGGAGGGATCTCCTTTAGGGTGAAGAGGGGCGAAATCTTCGCCTTTCTCGGGCCTAACGGGGCTGGAAAGACAACCACCGTCCACGTTCTGACGACCCTTCTGAGACCCACCGCGGGCAGGGCCAGTGTAGCGGGCCACGACGTAGTGAAAGAGGCAAACGAGGTAAGGAAGAGAATCGGGATTGTTTTTCAGGACCCCAGCCTCGACAGCGAACTCACAGCTTACGAGAACATGTACATCCATGGAAGGATATACGGTCTTGGCGGGAGCGAGCTGAGGGAGAAGATTGAGGAGCTCCTGAAGTTCGTTGAGCTCTGGGAGTTCAGGGGTAGACAGGTGAAGACGTTCAGCGGTGGCATGCAGAGGAGGCTTGAGATAGCGCGCTCCCTCCTACACGAGCCGGAGGTGCTCTTCCTTGATGAGCCCACAATAGGCCTCGACCCCCAGACCAGGGCCCGCATCTGGGACTACATAGAGGCCATGAAGGAGGAGCACGATATGACGATTTTTCTGACTACCCACTACATGGACGAGGCCGAAATGCTCGCGGACAGGATAGCCATAATCGACCACGGAAGGATAATCGCCGAGGGGACTCCAGAGGAACTTAAAAGGCTCGTGGGGAAGGACGTCATTTACCTCAGGGCCGAGGGGAAGGCCAGCTGCATCGAAGGGGACTTCATAAGGAACTGCAGAACCCTAAAGGATGGACGGCTCGCCCTTGAGGTTGAGAACGCCTCGGAGGCCCTGCCAAAGCTCTTCGAACTGACCTCCACGAGAGGCATCCGAATACTTGAGGTCACCTACCACAGACCGACGCTTAACGACGTTTTCCTCTACCTGACGGGCAGGGAGATACGGGACGAAGCGGACGAAAGGGAGGCCGTTAGGGAGAGGATGAGGAAGAGGATGCGCCTGTTCGGGAGGAGGTGACTGAATGAGGGTCTTCACAACCATGGTCTACCGCGAGCTGAAGCGCTTTTCCCATTCGCGCGCGAGGGTCTTTGGCAGTATCATCAACCCACTCATCTGGCTCATCTTCTTCGGACTCGGATGGAGCGGTCTTTTCAAGGGGAGCGTTGCCCTGCTACTTTTTGGCACGGACTACGTGACCTACCTAGTGCCAGGGATAGTGGCCATGACCGTATTCAACATGAGCTTCATGCAGGGGATAACGATAATCTGGGACAAGCAGTTCGGCTTTCTGAAGGAGATTCTCGTCGCGCCGGCCAGCAGAACCGAGGCCATACTCGGGAGAATAACCGGGGGAGCGATAATGGCACTGATTCAGGGCCTCATAATACTCTTCCTGAGCTTTGCTCTGGCCAACCTGAGGGTCTCTGGAATTCTCCCGGCCATCGGGTTGAGCTTCCTCGTCGGAATAGCTATAGCGGGCATGGGGGTGGCAATAGCGCTGAGAATGACCAGTATGGAGGGCTTCCAGATGGTCATCATGATGATAATGCTCCCGATGACGTTCCTCAGCGGAGCCTTCTACCCAATTGAGACGATGCCCGGGTGGATGAAGTTGCTGGCCATGATAAACTCCCTGACATACGCGGTTGATGGCTCACGCTACTACCTAACGGGGCTCGCGCCAACCTTCAGCGTTACCACCGACTGGCTAATCCTGACCCTCCTGGCGGGTTTGCTGGCCGGCCTCGCCTCCCTTGAGTTCAGGAAGGCAACTATCGACTGAGTTCTCCTTTAAATCTCTCGTAACTTATCCTGAAGGCCTCAAGGACTGGAAGCTTTTCACCCGCGAAGAAGCTGAGCATTGCCCCTCCGCCGGTGGAGATGTGGCTTATCCCGGTTATGTTGTACCTGTAGATGCTCGCTATGCTGTGGCCCCCTCCGACGACGCTGAAAGCTTTGCTCTCGCCAATAGCTTTAAAGACCCCCACCGTCCCGAGGGCGAACTCCTCCCTCTCAAAGACCCCCATTGGGCCGTTGGCTACAATTGTTCCGGCGTTTAGGAGTATCCCGCGGTACTTCTCGACAGTTCTCGAACCTATGTCGAGGATAGGGTACTCGTCAAAGAGCTTCTTCTCGTCGCTGAGGAGGTCAATTTCAAGCCTTTCACCCCTGTAGTCAACCGCGAAGTCAACGGGGGTTCTTATCATAGGATAGAACTCGTCGAGTATCCTCTCGGCCCAGTCAACGAGCCCAAGGAGGCCCTTTTTAGCCATGAACTCGATGTTCGCATCGCCGAGGTTGAAGCCCTTCGCAAGGGTGAAGACCTGACCGACGAGGCCGCCGGTGAGGATTAAGTCGGCCTTTTCCTTCCTCAGGACGTTCTCAACTACCCTCAGCGAGTCCTCGACCTTCGCCCCGCCGAGAACGTAAACCCTCGGGCTTTCCCCGCGCTCGTAGGCCCTCGTTAAAGCGCTGACCTCCTTCTCCATCAGAAAACCCATCGCCATCGGCTTCAAGCGTGCAAAGCCGACGAGAGAGGGCTGTGAGCGGTGAGATGCCGCGAAGGCGTCGTTGACGACGTAGTCTATGAGGGGCGCGAGTTTTCTCACGAAGAAAGTCCTCTCGCAGTCCCCAAGTGGCTTGTAGAAGACTTCCTCAGCCGAGAAGCGGAGGTTTTCCAGCATTATCGCCTCTCCAGTTTTGAGCGAGCTTATTTTCTCCCTCGCGAGCCTTCCAAAGATGTCCTCGACGTACTCGACTTCCTGATTAAGGAGACCGCTCAGTATCTCCGCGTGCTCCTCGGTGGTTATGTAGTCCCCCTTGTAGGGCCTGCTCTGGTGGGTGGCTATGACGAGCTTCGCGCCGCTGTCGAGGAGGTATTTGATCGTCGGAAGAACCGCCCGGAAGCGGGCGTCGCTGGTTATCCTGCCGTTCTCGACCGGTGAGTTGAGGTCAACCCTCAGGAAGACGGTTCGATTGGAGAAGTCGAAGTCGGTGAGCCTGAACATTGCATCACCATTTGCCTGTGAAAACATTGAATTAAAAAGGCTTTGCTTTAACTGGAACCGTTGAACTCAAGCCATCAGCATGTTCTCTATCATCTTTATGGCCTCTGCTATCTTCCTCTCCGGCCCCTCGTCATTCCTCGGTATCTCAAGGTTTATCACGAGCCTCTCCTCTTTCCCATCGTCGAAGTCGTAAATCTCAAGCTCCTCGACCTCAACGTCCTCGAATATGCTCTCAAGTTCAGGGCTGAGGACCTTTCCCTCGTTGCCGTAGACCTCAACGCGGACAACGTCGTCGGTCGTTGAAGCGACCACGACTATCTCGTAGGGGCCGACCTTCTTGGTGAAGCGCAGGGCACTCCCGTAGCCTTCAACGCTCTCCTTGAAGCCGAGCTGGAGCATGGTAGAGCGTATTGCCTCCGTTTTGCTCCTTATCCTGTTCAGAACTCTCTCGCGGAGCTTGTAGCTCTCCTCAAGGGCCTTCTTTATGCCCTCGCCGGCTCTCTCCACAGGCCCCTCCCATATACCGATGATCCTTATACCGGATGAAGTCGGCTTGAGCTCTATCCTGAGGGAATCAACATCAAAGTCTCGCAGGTCCTTTATCTTAAGCTCGCCGAGGGTGAGTATATCAAACTCAATCCTCACGGTGTTGCCGAAGGCTTTGCCCCTGAACTTCACCCCCATCACCACGGGACGCTCAGGCTAACGGTTTAAAAACCCTTCCATGGTGGTCGGATGAAGATGGGCTCTTTCGAAGGTTTTTCAAGAAAAATTGGAAAAATCGCGAATTTGAAAAGGTCATCTCCGAATGAATATTCGAGAGAATAGAAACGAGACGATTAGGAGCAGAAGAAATCCCGACCCACAGATACTTGAACCTTCCCTCTGTCCCATCTCCGTAACATTGACTACAGTCGAGTTGATTTGTTCCGATCTTGTTGTTGAACTGGTTCCGTTCCTCTCAATCTGTCCGAGCGAGACCACCGAGACGTTGACCATTGGCGTGGCGTTGATGTAGGGATAAGAGAGCGTCAGCATCCAGCTCCCGACCGGGATGGTGACGTTGGCAAGGGTCAATCTCATAAAGAACTTTATACTGCCGTTGGCGTAGTAAAAGAGCGGACAGGGAAGCTTTCCAGAGACCATGACGCCAACGTCATCTCCAGTGTCGGACACAATAGCCCACTCCATTCCAGCCAAAGAAATTCCTGTGGTGTAGCGCGGGAAGTATAGGAGAAAACCGTTTCCGATTCCCATCTCCTTAAGCTTCATAGCCACGGGTCTGCTGTCTGGTAGACACCTTGAAAAGTTGGAGAGAGGAACGAGGAAAAGGTCTATGCGGTTGTCATTGAACATAAAATCAACGCCCGTGGCGTTCCATAGGCCGGGAGGAACCTTGCCTACGTATTTTGCGTCGGGGGAGAAGTTCCCTTCGATTAAGGCATGATCCCTCCAGTCGTAGAGGTAGTACCGCTTGGGGGTACATGACGTACAATAATAGAACCAGTGGCCCTTGGAGTAGTAGAACTGACCTTCGAAGGGCAGGTTGAGGTAGAGAAGAGACCTGCCGTTGACAACCTCTCCTAAGAGTTTCCGTCTGGCCAAGCCAGGGGAGAGTATTAATACCCTCACGAAGGTAACGTTGGTAGGTGGATAAGCGGTGTCAATATCCACTTCACCAACGTAAAGTGCCCTCCTCGGGACATCCACCCTCGGCGCGGAGGAGCTACCGCCAACTCTAAAGGATGCAGTCTTTGAAACATCGATGGCAAGGCTGTTTCCGTAGGGAACAACCCTCAGGACGGGTCTCAGGTGGCCATCTTTGTAGTAGAAGACGAGGGGAAAAGCATGTTTCGGGAACTCTCCGGCCCGGTAGTAAACCCATCTGTAGGGAACGTAGGGGTTCAGCTGGTTCTTAACCACGAGACTGCCGTTCCCGCAGAGCGATACACCATAGGTAGGCAGGTAGATTAGCAAACCACCTCCGAAGGGAATCGCCCTGAGATGGGTGATGAACTCCCGTTCGCTCATACTCCTGGAGGCATTGAAGGCGAGGGGTTCGAGGTAGGATCTGAAAAGGTTGAGGGAAACCCTGTAGGTGCCGTTGTAGGGGAAAGTAAAGACCAGCGAGCCGTTTGAGATTTCTGGAGGAACCGACATGACCCGCCAGAGGTTCGTAAGAGTCCAAGCCGTAATCGTTGAAACGTTTACAGGAGAACCGAAGCGGTTTTGAATGGGGTAGTACTCCCGGACGGTGCGGTTGTGGACGAGGAACCATCTTCCACCAAAGGGTGCGAAGGATGGGTAGAGAGCTATTGGTCCCCCAGAACCCTTCTGGGGTCTTAGCACGAGCCCGCTAACGTCAATTAGTTCAGCACTGTTTCCGAGCTCAACGAGCAGGTAGTCGGATTTGCTGACCTCGTGGCATTCAAAATCGCTGTCGGGGTAGTCTATGGGGCACATGTACTCAACGTACTTCCCATATGCATCTGCTTCGATGAAAGCAAACGCCATGCTCCCATTGCTCGTGAGCCGGAGGTGGAACATCACGGGAAACGCCGGGACCACGTAGGCCGGTGAACTGATAGAGGATGCGCCTGAAGGAGGGAGGATGGAGAGCAACAGAAGTGCCGGAAGGATTAATCCGAGACCCCTCCTCACATGACATCACCCCTCAAACTTCCCAAATAAAAACAAGGAACTGATGACGGTCAGAAGCAGAAACACTCCGGGTCCGCAGATTCCCTTATTTTTCCCGGGCTTTGATTCGGTTGGAAAACAGCTAAGGTCAGGATTAACCTCTTGAGGAACCGGCTGGAGCGTACCGTTTGAGGGCCTGAACAGAGGGTAGAACTTTCCGTTTATGCCAACGGTAAAGGGAACGTACGGAAGGACTTTTTTCACCATGGAGTTCGTGATAACAACGGTATGATTGCCTGAGAAACCCAGGAACTCTACCGGATACCGTATCGCGAGTCTCCCCGCATCCACCGTTTTCCAGCTGAGAGAGACGTTCGGCAGTTTAACGGGGCTCACGTTCGAGGCGTTGAGGCAGGAGGGATTGAAGGTCGCATTTTCGACGCTACCGTTCCAGAGGTGGAGCTTGAGCCTCCAGACGTTGTTCTCAAACCTCACCGCGGGCTCTTCGGGGTAGGCCCCGAGGAAATACGGCCCGCTGGAAGAGACGTAGAACAGGTAGTAGGCAACCATGTCCGGAATGAGGGTGCAGTTGAGCGGGTTTTCCTCGGGACACATTCCGGGGCTGAGGTACTCGTAGTCAATCACGATGAGAGCGCCCTCGTTTCCCTTCCAAACCCCGTCCACCTTGACCACCGTGAGGGGAAACCGGACGCCAACGTCTCTGCAGACCGTCACGTTGACGATTTTAATCTTACTTGGAAACCAAAAGCCCTGTACAAGGCCCTTGGAGTTGTTTGTGGTGTTTAAATACACGAGGGTAACGTTTCTCTTTAGATCGCCCCTTTCGAGGGTGAAGTAAACCGGGAAAACGCTCGATTTCGGAACGGTTATCGGGCCAGAGAACCACTTGCTCGCGCTTTCGCTCAATGCAATCCAGAGGTCGCTCACGTTGGCATAACCCCACTCACCGGGACCGAGGGACTGCAGTTCAATCCGCCAGCCGTTTATGGAGTCGCTAACTTTTCCCTTTGGAAGCCAGAACCAGTTAACGTTGATTGGTTCAACACAGAAGTGCTCAGTGTCGAGTCTGTAGAACCTGTCAACGAGAGTTGAGCAGGTTTGCGGGTAGTACTCGACTTCCACGTACCAGCTCCCGTTGAAGAAAGTTGCCCCCTTGTAAATTATCTCCGCGGGGGAAAGAGCTAGGACGGGCGTGAAGTTGAGGAGGTAGAGGCGAGAGCCGTTGAAGTAAAGCAGGAACTCCTCGGCACCAAAAACAGCTGACCGGCAGTCAGTCATACCACAGTCAATTCCCCACTGGAGGATTCCCAGATGAACCAACGCCTCCGTTCCATTGGAGAGCACCGTGTACTTTACTTCATAGAGCGGACTTGGTTCCTTCACGTAGTAGGTTGCGGAAACTGGAAGGGCAAGCAACATGACGGCGACGAAAACTAGGGGAACGACGTTCCTCATCATATCATCTCCAGCCTCGTTGGAGCGTTGATTTAACACAACGTGACCTCCACATGGGCATGAAGCATCTTATAGTTCCAGTACGAGATGGGACTTAAAAACGTTGCCGGGAAATAAAGGCACTTAACATCGAATGTTAAAAACCGACCACGGGGAACCAATTCGGATAATGAAAAACATAAACCAGAAGGAAAGAAGGCTCAGAATATCAGGGGAGCGCGGTACTCGCCCCATATCTCCCTTAAGACGTCGGTAACCTCCCCGAGGGTAGCCAGATGGCGGTGGGCCTCAATGATGTAGGGCATCAGGTTCTCGTCCTCGGTTTCCGCTGCCTTCCTCAGCCTGTCGAGGGCTTCCTCGACCTTCTTGCTGTCGCGCTCGCTCCTCAGCTTCTTGAGCCTCGCTATCTGCTTCTCCCTTATGCTCGGGTCAACCTTGAGTATCTCGACCTCTATCGGCTCGTCCGTCTGGAACTTGTTGACGCCGACGATGATCCTCTTCCCCTCCTCGATTTCTTTCTGGTACTTGTAGGCTGCATCTGCAATCTCCTTCTGGATGTAGCCGCGCTCTATGGCGCGCATCATTCCGCCCATCTTCTGAATCTTCTCGATGTACTTCAGAGCCTCCTCGTAGATGTGGTCGGTGAGCCACTCGATGTAGTAGCTTCCCCCGAGCGGGTCGACGGTATCAACGACACCGCTCTCGTAGGCTATAATCTGCTGGGTTCTGAGGGCTATCCTGACGCTCTTCTCCGTTGGAAGGCTCAAAGCTTCGTCATAGCTGTTGGTATGCAGGCTCTGGGTTCCGCCGAGGACGGCAGCCAAAGCCTGTATGGCAACGCGAACGATGTTGTTCTCGGGCTGCTGGGCTGTCAGAGTTGAACCCGCTGTTTGGGTGTGGAAGCGGAGCATCATGGAACGCGGGTTCTTGGCGTGGAACCACTCCTTCATTATATACGCCCAGAGCCTCCTTGCTGCTCTAAACTTGGCTATCTCCTCAAGGAAGTTGTTGTGGGCGTTGAAGAAGAAGCTCAGCCTTCCCGCGAACTTGTCAACGTCCATTCCCCTCTCGATGACGGCCTTAACGTACTCTATTCCGTCGGCGAGGGTGAAAGCGACCTCCTGGACGGCGTTTGCTCCAGCTTCTCTAATGTGGTAACCGCTTATGCTTATGGAGTTCCACTTTGGAATGTTCTCGGCGCAGTACATTATGATGTCGGTTGTAAGGCGCATGCTCGGCTGGGGCGGGAATATGTAGGTTCCCCTCGCGATGTACTCCTTGAGGATGTCGTTCTGAACGGTTCCGCGGAGCTTGTCCTGGGTTACGCCCTGCTTTTCGGCAACGAGAATGTACATGGCGAGAAGGTTTGCAGCGGTGGAGTTTATCGTCATGCTTGTGGAGACCTTGTCGAGCGGGATTCCATCGAAGAGTATTTCCATGTCCCAGAGGGAATCAATGGCAACTCCGACCTTACCAACCTCACCCTCAGCCATCGGGTGGTCGCTGTCGTAGCCGAGCTGGGTCGGCAAATCGAAGGCAACGCTCAAACCCGTCTGCCCCTGACTGAGAAGGTACTTGTAGCGCTTGTTGCTCTCTTCAGCTGTTGCGTAGCCGGCATACTGCCTCATCGTCCAGAAGCGACCGCGATACATGGTGGCGTAAACACCGCGCGTGAAGGGGTATTCTCCGGGAAAGCCGAGCTTTTCGAGGTAGTCCCAGTCCTCGCCGAGGTCAGCGGGAGTGTAGAGCCTCTTAATCTCGAATCCGTCATCGGTCATGAACTTCTCCTTTCTCTCGGGCCTCTTCTCGATGAACTTCTTAACCGTGGTCTCCTCCCAGCGCTTCTCCTCCTCGCGAATCTTGGCGAGCTTATCCTTATCGAAGGTCATTCCTGATCACCTGCCCCTAATTGGGCACCGAAGTATAAAAACCTTTTACATAGCTCAAGCTCTCCCTTGGCATTGGATAAAACATCCATCAGTCAGGGAACTCCCTCCTTTCTAGGGCGACCCACGTTAGCACCAACAAGAGGACTGTCAAGAATATGAAAAAGAAAGCCGTGTATTCAGAGCTTCCCTGAAATCCAGACAGGTCAACTTCGTGGAAGCTACTCTTGAGGAGGAGAACCGCCCTGTAACCAAGGGTGTAGCTTTCAGGGTTGCTGATGTACGGAATCTGGGGTATGAGGAACTGGAGCAGGAAGAGCAGACCGAAGGTAGCGAGGGAAGCGTAGAGGGGGCGGCTTATGACCACTGACAGGAGCATCGAAAGGGCCCCTATGCTGGCCACCAGAAGAACGGTCACACCTAGGACGTAGAGAAAATCGCCAAAGCCCTCTCCGAGCCCGTTAACTCCCGTTCCGTAAACGACGGGGTTGTAGAGCCATATCACCACGTAGGGAATGCCAAACAGGAGCACCAAAGTACTTAATCCAGCTAGGAACTTGGCCGCCACGAGCTCCGAAAGGCGGAGGGGCTTCGCGATTAGGAGCCTTATCGTCCCCCTGTCTATCTCTCCGGCAAGGAGGTCGCTCATAAGGATTATGACTATAAGCTGGCCAATTATCCCGAGCCAGTAGTTGGGGAGCAGGTCGAGCATCAGTGCTTGGAAGGCCTTTCTCATGCCTTCCACTCCGCTTCCGATTGGATTAGGGCTGAGGAGATAAATCACCGACGGGAACAGTGTTATAGCTAGAAGAACCTTGAACTTCCTCGAACGGAGCAGTTTTATGCTTTCAGTGGAAAAGATGACCCACAGCGGGGACAAGAACAGCCTATCGAATTTAAACCCGGTTCTCGGATTCATTCCTTCCACCCCCCGTTGAAGCGCTTCATGAGAATCCTTTCGAGGGGACTGGTGTGGGGTTTGAAGAGTTTGAGGGCAAGCTTTTCGCCAGCTATGAACTGGGGAACTTCGAGGAAAAATCTCTCCAAGAACCTCTCGTCGAGCCTGACCCTGACCACGCCTTCCTCCTCCCAAACTTCTCTGACGTAGATCTTGTCCCTGAGGAAGTCAATGAGCCTTGAGTTGTCCGAGACCATGATGTCGTAGTCGTTGCTCTCCACGCTCACGAGCTCCCTCACGCGGCCCTGCTCGATGAGCTGGCCGTCCTTTATGAGCCCGACGTAGTTGCAGGTTCGCTCTATCTCGCTCACAATATGAGAGCTTATGAATATTGTTTTTCCGGACTTGGCCAGTTCAAGAACCTTCCCTATGAACTCCATCCTCCCGACCGGGTCGAGATTGCTCGTCGGCTCGTCCAAAATGAGGAGCTCGGGATTCCCAAGGAGGGAAGCCGCGAATATCGTTCTTTGCCTCTGCCCGCTGGAAAGCTCCTTCATCCTGTGAAAGGCCAGCTTTCCAACCCCCGTGTACGCCATGAGCTCCCTGGCCTGCTTTATTGCCTCTTCCTTTTTGAGTCCGAGAAGGCGCCCCATGTAGGTTAGAAACTCGAAGACCGTCATATCATCGTAGGCTATGGACTTTTCCGGCATGTAGCCGATTTTTCTCATGATTTTAACCCTTTCGCGAGGCATCTCCATGCCGAAAATCCTTATTTCGCCGTAGGTGGGTTTTAGAGCGCCTGTGAGCATCTTAATTGTAGTCGTCTTTCCCGCTCCGTTCGGACCGAGGAAGCCGTAGACAGCACCCTTAGGCACTTTGAGATTCAGATGGTAGACGACGTTTCTCTTGCCGAAGAACTTGGTGAGTTCCCCCGTCTCGATAACGTAGGTCTCCATCTCAACACCCAGAATTCTATCGAAATGAATGTAGTTAAGGATTTCGGGCGGGAAGGTTAATATTGGGGGGAGTGGAATCAATAACAATGATAATCGGGAAAGTAGGCCTCGACAGCTCCGCTCGCTTCACCTTCCAGAGCCACGCCCACAGCGATCACTTCGTAAGCGGTGAAATTATCTTTGCGACAAAGGCAACAAAGTACCTCAGCCACCTGAGGAAAGGCGGCTTTTACAAGGAGGTTGATTTCGGGGAGAGGTTCTACATTGGAGACTTCAAGGCAAAGCTCTACCCGGCCGGCCACATGCTCGGCTCAGCCGGAATAAAACTCTGGCTCGATACCGGGACGCTCTTCTACACCGGCGACACCAAGTGGTTCAAGCTCAGAACAGCTGAGAAGAGCCGTTTTCCGAAGGCGGACTTTCTGATAATCGAGGCGACCTTTGGGGTTCCGAGCTTCACCTTTCCCTCGCCGAGGGAGGCGGAGAAGAAGCTAATAGCCTTCGTGGAGGAAGCCCTAGACAGGAGAAAGAGGCCGGTCCTCTACGTGAACCAGACCGGGAAGGCCCAGGAAGTCATGAAGATACTTGAGCTTCACGGCTACACGGTTAGGCCGAGCAGGACAATGCTGAAGGTGGCGAGGGTTTACTCCAAGTTCGGTGTTACCTTCAAAAACATCGAGAGGGATGGAGAGGTTGTTCTGCGTTCCTACCGCTCGCCGAGGGTTGAGGACTCGCTCTCACCGTGGGAGCTTACCGTTTCAGGTTTCGGAAGGCTTAAGCTGAGCAACCACGCCGACTTCTGGGAGCTAGTGAGAATAGTGGAAAAGGTTCGGCCCGAGAAGGTCTTTACCGTTTACGGCTTCGCCGGTGAGTTCGCGGGGATACTGAGGGGACTCGGATACGAGGCCACAGCCGTTGGGCAGAATGACATAATAGAACCATGAAGTTCGCCTGTTCATCAAAAGTTAATGGCTTTTATAGACTTCACTCATCGCGGGTTCAAACTCTGAACCGAAACCTTAATATATTCGAAGAACTCCTATTAATTTGCAGGAATCTTCGGAAATTCCAATATATTCCCGAGTAAGTTGCGGGCTCGTGGCAGGGATCCCGGGCTGGATGGCTTCAGGGGCCTTTCCAAGAACCCTGCGGAGGTGATGCCCAAGGGCCTCCCTTCCCTTCTCTCCACACTTCTTCTCTTAAACTTACCTCCCCTAACTAAAATCGAAAAGTTTATAAAGGCTTCTCTTTTTAGTAACTACTGGTAATCAAAAAGGCACCGGGAGGTGGTGCCGATGGTCTGGAGGAGGGACCGCTACTGGGACCCCTTCGACCTTATGAGGGAGATACAGGAGGAGATTGACGCCATATTCAGGGACTTCATGCGCGGGCCGAGAATCTGGAGCTGGCGCGAGCCGGAGGAGCGCTTTGAGTTCCGCGAGACCTGGAGGGAGCCCTTCGCCGACATCTTCGACAAAGGAGACCGCTTCGTCATCACCGTCGAGCTTCCGGGAGTCAGGAAGGAGGACATAAAGCTCCGCGTTACCGAGGACACCGTCTACATCGAGGCCCAGGTAAGGCGCGAGAAGGAGCTTGAGAGGGAAGGGGCAATAAGGATCGAGCGCTACTACAGCGGTTACAGAAGGGTCATAAGGCTTCCAGAGGAGGTCATCCCGGAGAAAGCGAAGGCCCGCTATAACAACGGCGTCCTTGAGATAGAGATACCCAAGAAGAGGCCCAGCAAGCCGGAGAAGGAGGGCTTCGAGGTCAAGATTGAGTGAATACTGAGCCCTTTCGATTTTTCAGAAATTTTGGCTAAAATCAGCGAATCACGCTAATCGATCATGAAAAGTTTGGAGGTGGTTGAAAATGGCTGAGAGGAAGGAAATAAGGTTGAAGGTTGCTCCCGCTCACCAGAGGGATGTCGGGAGAGGGATTGTAAGGATTGACAGGAGGGCAATGAGAGAGATAGGCGTCCAGACGGGAGACGTCGTTGAGATAATCGGCACCAAGAACACCGCAGCGGTGGTCTGGCCGGCCTATCCAGAGGACGAAGGGCTGGAAATAATCAGGATGGACGGAACGATCAGGAAGAACGCCGGCGTTGGCCTTGGAGACGAGGTAACCGTTAGGAAGGCCGAGGTCAGGGAAGCCAAGAAGGTTATAGTGGCACCAACAGAGCCGATACGCTTCGGCAGGGACTTCGTCGAGTGGTTCCACGAGAGACTCATAGGAAGGCCCGTCGTCAGGGGCGACTACATCAAGATAGGCATCCTCGGACAGGAGCTGACCTTCGTGGTTACGGCCACCCAGCCATCCGGGATAGTTCAGATAACCGAGTTCACGGACTTCCAGGTTAGCGAGAAGCCTGTCAAGGAGGTAAGCAAGACAGCCGCTTTAGGCGTCACCTACGAGGACATTGGGGGTCTCAAGGACGTCATCCAGAAGGTCAGGGAGATGATTGAGCTCCCGCTCAAGCACCCGGAGATATTCGAGAAGCTTGGAATTGAGCCGCCGAAGGGAGTTCTCCTCTACGGCCCGCCGGGAACGGGTAAGACTCTGCTAGCGAAGGCCGTTGCCAACGAGGCCAACGCCCACTTCATAGCGATAAACGGGCCGGAGATAATGAGCAAGTACTACGGTGAGAGCGAGGAGAGGCTTAGGGAGGTCTTCAAGGAGGCCGAGGAGAACGCGCCGGCGATAATCTTCATCGATGAAATCGACAGCATCGCGCCCAAGAGAGAAGAAGTCAGCGGTGAGGTCGAGAAGAGGGTTGTTTCACAGCTACTCACGCTGATGGATGGTTTGAAGAGTCGTGGAAAGGTCATAGTCATAGGCGCGACCAACAGGCCCGATGCGATTGACCCGGCATTGAGGAGGCCGGGAAGGTTTGACAGGGAGATTGAGGTCGGCGTCCCGGACAAGCAGGGAAGGAAGGAGATACTCCAGATACACACCAGAGGAATGCCCATCGAGCCCGAGTTCAGGAAGAGCAAGGTCATCGAGATACTTGAAAAGCTTGAGCAGAACGACGCCTACAGAGAAGCCGTCGAGAAGGCCCTCCCGAAGGTCAGGGAAGCCAAGGACGAGGAGGAGATCAAGAGGGCCCTCAGGGAGGTAGACGAAAAGCTCTACGACGAGGTCAAGGCCAAGCTTATCGACGACCTGCTTGAGGAGCTGGCCGAGAAGACCCACGGCTTCGTGGGAGCTGACTTAGCGGCGCTCGCTAGAGAAGCAGCTATGGCAGCCCTCAGGAGGCTCATAAACGAGGGCAAGATAGACTTCGAAGCGGAGCACATACCAAGGGAAGTCCTGGACGAGCTGAAGGTCACGAGAAGGGACTTCTACGAGGCGTTAAAGATGGTCGAGCCTTCAGCCCTCAGGGAAGTCCTCATAGAGGTTCCAAACGTCCACTGGGAAGACATAGGCGGACTAGAGAACGTAAAGCAGGAACTCAGGGAAGCAGTCGAATGGCCACTCAAGTATCCGGAGGCCTTCATGGGGCTAGGCATCACACCGCCGAAGGGAATCCTCCTCTATGGCCCGCCGGGAACGGGTAAGACTTTACTAGCAAAGGCAGTTGCAACCGAGAGCGAGGCCAACTTCATAGCCATCAGAGGCCCAGAGGTGTTGAGCAAGTGGGTTGGCGAGAGCGAGAAGAACATCCGCGAGATATTCAGAAAGGCGAGGCAGGCAGCACCGACGGTGGTCTTCATCGACGAGATTGACGCCATCGCTCCGCGCAGGGGCACCGACGTGAACCGCGTCACCGACAGGCTCATCAACCAGCTCCTCACCGAGATGGACGGAATCCAGGAGAACAGCGGTGTAGTGGTCATAGCCGCAACGAACAGGCCCGACATCATTGATCCGGCCTTGCTTAGACCCGGGCGCTTCGACAGGCTCATCCTCGTTCCAGCGCCGGACGAGAAAGCGAGGCTTGAGATATTCAAGGTGCACACCAGGAAGGTTCCGCTGGCTGAAGATGTGAACCTTGAGGAGCTCGCGAAGAGGACCGAGGGCTACACCGGTGCAGACATTGCGGCAGTTGTGAGAGAGGCAGCGATGCTCGCGATGAGAAGGGCGCTCCAGGAGGGCATCATAAGGCCCGGCATGAAGGCTGACGAGATAAGGCAGAAGGTCAAGGTCACCATGAAGGACTTCGAGGAGGCCCTCAAGAAGATAGGCCCGAGCGTGAGCAAAGAAACGATGGAGTACTACAGGAAGGTGCAGGAGCAGTTCAAGCAGTCACGCGGAGCGTGACCCAGCGAACGAAAGTTCGCGCGGGGCAAGGGGCTGATGCCCCTTTACCCTTTTCTGCCCTCTGGGGGTGGTTCGATGAAGAGGCCGGCCCTGGTTTTTCTCGCCCTTCTCCTGATGATGTACCTCTACCCTCTCTCGATAGTCCCCCTCTTCCTTCTCGCGGGAGAGTGGGAGGAGTTCAGGAAAGAATGGCTGTGGTCGGCCATCGTCGTGGGGCTTTCCTTCCCTCTCTACGGGGCAAAGATACTGCTCGGGATTTCCGGCTGGGCAAAGGTTCTTGGAATAACCCCCCTCCAGGTTTCTCCCCAGATATGGTGGTCAGTTTACCTAACCTTCACCGCCCTCCAGATGACTGCGGTTTACTTCATCTACCGCGTTTCAAAGAACCTCGGAAGATACGGTATAGCGGGAGGTCTTCTGATGCTGAGCGCCGTCCCGCTTCATATCCTCAGCCTCAACCTTTATTTCGCCCTTACATGGGCAGGACTCCTGCTCTTTCTCTTTGCTCTAAAAACGAAAGGGGGTGATTGAATGATTTACGGCGTCCTTGTGAGCGTGCCGGAGAAGTTCGTTGGAAAATACGAGGATGAAGCCAGGAAAGCGATAGGCTACGGCATAGCCAGAGGCGATGTGATAAGCTTCACGGAGGCTAGGTACAGGGGCGATGTTGCCTTCGTCATGCTCGCCCGCTCGAACAGGGCAGCGGAGAGGGTCGCCGAAGAACTCGGCGAGCTCCCTGTGAACGTCAAGATAATCGAAATAGAAGGGGAAAGCTAATCAGGCGACCCACTCAAGTTCGTACTCCCTCGCGCCCAGCCTTTCCTTTTCCTTTCTGGCGAGCCTCTCAGCCTTCCCAATATCATTGGTCACGACTATTCTCTCCTCTGGGAGGGTGTTCTCAAGGTAGTAAACTATCCTGACAAGCATGGCCACCACCATATCACCAGTAGTGATATGCACCTTTCGCAGAGCTTTAAAAACGTTGCTGTCCCAAAATGGACATCAATGAACTGAAATCGGCTAAGGAAAAGGTGCATCGATGAATGGGTTTGGAACAAAGAGCGGAAACAATCACTCAACCTTCTCCATCTCAAAGACCCTGGCGTCCTTTCTCCTCATCTCGGCAACCGCTAAGCGTCTTGCCTCGTCCACGGTTTCAGCCTCTATCATGAGCTTTTCCCCGTGGTGCTTCCCGCCGTGAAGGGTAACCTCCCACTTCATAGGGCCACCACAGAGCCCGCTTACTCAACAAAACCTTAAAAGCTTAACGTGACCATTCCTGAACCATGAGGCTGATAATACGGCAGGAAGACCTTGGAATGGTCATCGAAAGGGCCAGAACCTCAAAGGAAGAAATCTGCGGTTTCCTCTTTGGTGTTGCCGGTGAGGACGTTGAGGTCAGAGAAGTCAGGTTCGTGAGGAACCGCCTGGCCTCGCCGGTCGCCTTTGAGATGGAGCCCGTTGAGATGGTCGAGGCACTGGATGAGGCTGAGGAGAAGGGGCTCGAAGTTGTTGGAATCTTCCACTCCCACCTGAAGTGCCCGCCAAGGCCAAGCGGGAGGGACCTAAAGGGGATGGAACTCTGGCCGGTGGTGTGGCTGATAGTTGACGAGAGAGGCAACTACGGGGCGTACGTTCTGAGGGAGGGAAAGGTGGAGGAGGTTGAGGTCAGCATAAAGTTAAGGTAAATAAAAATTGGAGCTTACCAAGTTGCCCAATGACTCCTTAGAGGAAAAATTTTAAATTCAAGGCTTTAAATGTTTAGTATTAACTCCCATCCTTGGTGAGATAGATGCCAAAGTGTAAATTTAAAATGGAAGTTGACGGTAAGCTCTGGGAATGCCCCCTTGAAGCTTTACCGGGGGAGGAGTATTGTTACTGGCATAAACCAGAGGATGGAAAAAGACCAACCAAGGAACAGATTGAGGAGTTGAAGAGGCATGAACTTTTTGGAATATACCTCAAATATGCCAATCTCAAAGACCTTAACCTTAGATGGGTAAGTCTAAAAAATTCAAAACTTGAAAAGGTAAATTTCGAAAATACCAAGCTTCAATGGGCAAATCTCAAGGATTCAGATCTCAGCGGAGTTAATCTTAGAAATGCTCGACTTAAAGGTGCAGTACTAAAAAATGCCGTCATTAAAGATGTAAAATTTGAAAATACTAATCTAGACTGGACAAATCTTGAGGATGCAATTTTAGAAAATTTAAAACTTCAAAAAATATCCTTTGATCTAACAAAACTTAACAATGCTAAAATTAAAGATGTAACATTAAGGGATTGCAGTCTTAGGGGGACAGAGCTAGAGAATACAACACTTAAAAGAGTGACTTTTGAAAACTCAATGCTCGAAGGCGCAAAGTTTAGAAATGCTAATCTTATTCAGGTTGATTTTATAGGAACTAGTCTCAAAGGTGCAACTTTTGAAAATGCTCACTTGGATAAGGTAAACTTCCAGGATAACTCTAATCTTTCAATAGTTAATTTTAAAAAAGCAAGGTTAGAACATGTAATTCTTAAAAAAATCAATCTTGAATCTGCAATTTTTGAAAGTACTTATTTCAATTCAGTCAACCTTAGCCAAGCTATGCTTAGAAATGCAAAATTAAAAAATGCAGAACTTAAAGAAGTAGACCTCCAAAGTGCAGACCTCATGAGAGCAAATCTTAAAAACGCAAACCTAACAAAAACAAACCTTAAAAAAGCTAATCTTAAGTATTCAACTCTCGAAAAAGCTGATTTATGGGGAACAAATTTAGAAAGTGCCAATCTTGAAAATGTAAAGCTTAAAGGTGCGGATCTCTATTTTGTATTAATGAACTCTCAAACTAAACTTACAGAGGCGGAGTTATTGTATTCAAATCTTTATAAGTCATATGTAGATCAAACACCAACATTTAGAGATGCACACATTTTTAATGATGATCCTATCACCGACATAAACGAAATAGCATCAGAGCTATTGAAGAGAAACGAATTAATTGATTTTGAAAAACTCAAAAGAATTGATAAAAAACTAGCTAATGACCTAATGAATGAAGGGTATGTATACTATGTGGCAGATGGAAAAAAGGTTATATTATTTGATCGAAGAGAAGGACTTCTGAAAGAGCCCAGCATGTTCGTGAAATCTAAAAGAATAAGACTAAGAAAGCATTTTAATCTTAGGAAAAATAATAAAAAATCAATGTCTAAGGCAACACTTCTTGAGATTAAACTCCAACAAGAATACAAGAAACATAAGGAAGAGATCTTATATGAGGCTAATTTTGGAACAATACAAGAACTTTATAATGCTTCTTACGAGGTGTATAACAAGCTTTATTACTTTTACCTCCAGAACGGCAAGCTTGAGGAAGCCCTCCAGATGCACTACCGTAGAAATGAGGTCAGGCGAAAGTTGAGGTTAACAAAAGGATTGAAAAGCAAACTCAGGGCTTACCTCTACGATTGGCTTGTCCTAAAGGTTTTAACAGGATACGGAACAAAGCCAGAGAGACCACTGATGTTCTCACTCTTCACGATTTTGATATTTACGCTCCTCTTCAGGCTCACCAACGGGATAGTGAAGGTCGTGAACGGCAAGTCCATACCTGCGGACTGGTTAGACTACCTCTATCACAGCGTTATCACTTTCACAAGCCTTGGATATGCCAACATTCAGCCTAACCTCACAACTCATATCCCACAACTTCTGGTCTCGCTTGAGTCGTTCCTTGGGCTACTACTAATGTCCCTGTTCTTGTACACCGTAACGTTCAGAATTTCACGCTAAGGGTGGACGTCACTCCTCCCTTATCACAATCTCAATCCTCTTCCCCTCGCGGTAGCCCTTCATCGCCGAGAGCATGCCTTTCACAGTCTTCTCGACGAGCTCCTGAACCCAGTCCTTCATCGGGAGAACCTGGCCGTCAATCTTAACCGTAACCCTGGGCTTTGAGCTGAGCACAACGCAGTCCTTCAGGGTTTTCTCGCCCTTAACTATCAGCCTCGCCATCTCTGCACAGCTGAAGCCACAGAGACCGCAGTCGATGTTGGGCAACATGAAGGCGCGTTTTTCCACGAGGTCGGCCAGCCTTTCCGGTTCTCTGGTGGCGTCTATCACGGGCAGGCCCCCCATCTCCCCGACACCGTTGCTGGCTATGACCCCGCTCACCGCTATGGCGAGGCCGTCGTTAAGCTCCCTCACCTCCTCCTCGCTCCTCGCGCATATCACTTTGGGGACGTGCTTTACCGATTTAAACCCCTCAAGGAGGAGGAAATCGGCGTTAACCATTGAAAAGAGGGCGTTGACGTCTTTGGCCTTGAAGAGGAGGGCATCGGTGTCATTTGCCCTCACAAGAACCGAATCGGCCACCCGGGAAAAGCGCCAGGTGTCGCTTCCTTCTCTGTCAAAGCTCGCGTGCATGCTCTTCGCTATGGCCACGCGGTAGCCCCTCTCCTTAAGGACTTTAGCAACGGCCTCAACCGTCGTCGTCTTCCCGCTCTTCTTGTAGCCAACAAAGGCCACCGCGCGCATGCTCTCACCTCAGAGGAGGGTTATCCAGTTGAGGTCGTCGATTTTAACTATCAGTTCCTTGGCCTTGTTGCCGGCGTAGTCGGTAACATCCCTGAGGAGTATGACCTCCTCGTCGAAGTCCACCAGGATTCCCGAAAAGCTCGCGTCGCTCCCGATTCCGACGGCTATCCTCTTGCCTTTCCATGACTCAAGGGTTCTGTCAAGGAGGTACTGCTTCTCGCCCATCGCCATCCCCGGCATAGCTACGCGGGCCCCTTTTAATACTTTCCCGCAAACGCTATAAGCCGGCCCCCTAAGAATGGGCGGTGATAGGATGAGACTCGTCACGAAGAGCGAGGCTGTAAGAAAGGCACTCACCGAGGAGCTTAAAAGGGAGGGAATACGCTTCGAGCTTCACGAGCGCCCGGGCTTCGAGGGCTTCGTGGGTTACATGGTCGAGGGGACTCTGGAGGAGATAGAGAACACGATTTCAGGGCTTGAAGGGGCCGACGTTGAGGCGTTGAAGGAGGGCTTTCTCTCGTTCAGGGAAAGCCTGAACCACATTATTGAACACCTGAAGGCCGGCGAGAAGGCCGATGAGATGCTCAAGGAAGGCCTCTGGGTCGCGGAAATCCTCGACCAGCTCTACCGGCAGGGGGCAGTTGAATACGACGGGGAAAACATAAAGCTCAGGGAAGGGGTCGACATCTCAAAGCTGAGGTTTGAGTTCAAGTTCCCCTTCAACCTCGTCCACAACCCGGAGAAGGTTGAGGAGAAGGTCAAGCAGTTCGCCTTCGCAGACCTCCTCATCGAATACGAGTTCGAGATACTGGAGATGGACATAGGGAAGATAAACGCCCTCGGAAAGGTCGCGAGTAAGTATTTCCCTGAGGAGACGCTCCTGAAGGTCTACTTCGCCCTTGTTGGAAGGGCCATTCTGGCGGAGGAGATACTCAAAGCCATCGGAGCCAGAAAGATACCCGAGGAGGAACTCATCAGGGGCTTCATGAGGGCATCCCCAATAGTAGTCCCCACCCCTAAGGGGACGCTGGTCATCAACTACTCAAAAGCCTCGCTTGAGGAGGTTTTGAGGCTCCTCAAAAGGCTCGGCTACGTCGAGATAAAGGGCGGGAAGGTCAGGAAGCTCAAAGACCTGGCCTGAGGTACCTCAACCTCGCCCTCCCGTTTTTCTCCAGCCGTTGGAGGAGCTCCCGGGCGAAGGCAAACTTCTTCCTCTTGCTCTCCCATACCGGGGAGTGTTCCCTCAGGAAGGGCTTGCTCCACCTCCCAACAGTCTCTCCAAAATCGAAGCCTACAAGGATTATATCCCTCGCCCCCAAAGCCTCAGCCAGAAAGACGGCTCTATCCCCGTCGGTGAAACCTCCGAAGTTGTAGACGATGTCGAGAGGTTCCGTCTGGCACGTCCCCAGAATCCTTGAGAAGAGCGGGACGTAAGCTGTAAGTTTGTCAACGTTGTCGCCGTGGGCGTGGATAACCATGAACGCCCCCCTGTCGTTCGCTATCTTGAGGTCGGGAATCCTGCCGTCAAGGTCGGTCACAATTACGTCGGGAACTATCCCGGCATCTAGAAGTGCTGAAGTGGCTCCGTCGGCAGAGATAAGCGTCCCGTCCGAGAACTCAAACTCCTCCAAAGCCACCTCAAGGCTCGGGCCAGCACCGAAGACGTAGGCTTTCTTTCCTATCACAGCTTCAAGCTCCTCCTTGAGAATGTAGTCATCGCTTTCGAGGAGGAGGGCTCGAAGGATACGGGAAGCTTCCCTGTCCTTCTCGACAGAATAGCCCATCTCGCGGACTATTCTCAGGTAGAACGGCTTCCACTGCTCCCAGTTCATTTCTCTCCCCTCAGCTTTCTGTCCATTTTAAGCATCTCCTCCCACTGCCTCCCGGGCCAGTAGATTTGGCCACAGTTCTCGCAGACGTAGAACTCATCGTACTTCTCGTAAACCTTCGGAGGAACTTTTCCCTTAACTGTGTCCTTCGGGACAGGCCTTATCGGACCGTTGCACTTTGGACATCGGGCGTTCGCCGGGAAGAGCTCCCCGAACTCAACGCCTAAGCTCTTTAGCTCCTTCACCTGATCCTCAAGGGAGTTCGATGAGAGGATGAAAACTTTAACGCCGAGCTTTTCAGCCCTCTCCGCTAAACCTGAGTCCCGAGTCAGGATTATCCTGTACTCACTTAGGGCAACGCGGATTATCTCGCCGTCGTCCTCAATGCCGTAGAGGGTGTCGTAGCCGTAGAGACGCAACCATCTCGCTAATCTTCCCAGCATCATATCCGCTATGAACTTCATCGAAAGGTATTAGCCGAGTTGCGTTAAAGTGTTTGTGGTTAAGTTCAGGCGGTGCGTTGAGCTTCTAAAGGTGAACCCCGTTAAGGTCGGGTGAGGGAAGGCTTTTTAAGCGAAACTATTTTACAGCCATAAAACAGGTGGTGTCCATGTTAGTCTACCTCATCGGCACCGGCGGGAGCGAGGGGATTCCGGCTCACCTCTGCACATGCTCGACCTGCAACGAGGCCAGAAAGTTCGGCTTCGCGCAGAGGAGACCCTCGACTCTAGCGATAATCACCGAGAACAGGAAAGCGGTTCTCTTCGATGTGGGAACTGACATAAGGGACTTCCTCAACGTCCCCTTAGAGGCAATTTTCCTGACCCACTGGCACCACGACCACATCTACGGCCTCTACAAGCTCCGCTGGATGGCGAGGGAGACGAGGCTCTACGCGCCCGAGGGGCACGCCGACGCCCTAATCCTCAACGACCCGAAGAACCTTAGGCCCAACGTGATAAAGCCCGGCCAAACTCTAAAGGTTGACACTCTGAAAATCACTCCCATAAGGCTCAACCATCAGGTCGAGACCTTAGGGTATCTGATAGAGGAAAATGGAAAGAGCGTGGCTTTACTCTACGACACGAAGGGCCTTCCGGAGGAGACGAGGGAGTTTTTAGAAAAGAGGGCCCCGCTGAGACTGGCGATAGTTGACGCCACTTATCCGCCCGGCTTTGACGACCCGTACCACAACAACGCCGACGAGGCATCTGAGATTGGCCTTTCCCTTGCCGAGAGAACGGTTTTGAGCCATATCTCCCACAAGAACCTGCCCTTCCTTGAGCTGGTC